>NZ_JABWRA010000014.1:0-122757 GCF_014268705.1 Pseudomonas sp. SWRI179
CCGCCATCGCGAGCAAGCTCGGCTCCCACATTGGTTCGGTGGTGGACGTTGATTGTGCGACCGCCACAAATCCCTCTGTGGGAGCGAGCTTCAATCACCCAAGGCCTCTCAGCCCAACGCTCGAGCCTCAATCTAACCCTGTGGCGAGGGAGCTTGCTCCCGCTCGGCTGCGCAGCAGTCGCAAACCGGGCAATGCGGTCGGTCTATAAACATGCAGGGCCTGCTGCGCAGGCCAGCGGGAGCGAGCTCCCTCGCCACGGGTTTGGGGTTGCCTGGGCTGCCGCCATCGCGAGCAAGCTCGGCTCCCACAGGGATGTGGATGGGTCAGAACAGATCGATCGGTGCCGCTTCGTCCGCCGGCAGCGGGCTACCCGGGGCGACGCCGTTGCCCAGTTCGTTGGCCGACGGTGGCGTGTCTTCGCTCTTGAACAGTTCGAAGTACGCCCCTGGGGTGCCTGGCGTGGCCGCACGGCCGCTGACCGGGTCGACCCGCAGGCTGAGGATGCCTTCCGGCTCCGGCTGGGTGTGCGGCGGTTTGTCCTTGAGGGCGGCACCCATGTAGTTCATCCAGATCGGCAGCGCCACGGTGCCGCCGAACTCGCGGCGGCCCAGGCTTTCAGGCTGGTCGAAACCGGTCCAGACGGTGGTCACGTAGTCGGCGTTGTAGCCGGAAAACCAGGCGTCCTTGGATTCATTGGTGGTGCCGGTCTTGCCCGCCAGGTCAGTGCGGCCCAGGGCCAGGGCGCGACGGCCGGTGCCGAGCTTGATAACGTCCTGCAGCATGCTGTTGAGAATGTAGGTGGTGCGGCCATCGACAATGCGCTCCGCGATGGCGGGCGCTTGCGGCAGGCCTGGGGCCGTGGTGGCCTCGCCTGGTGTCGCATTGACCGTGAACGTCTCGGTGGACGGTGCGGCGACGCCATCGCTGGCCGGCTCGCCCGTGGGGACCCGTGGCGGGTTGGCAACAAACAGTGTCTCGCCATTGCGACTTTCGATCTTGTCGATGATGTACGGGGTGATCTTGTAGCCGCCGTTGGCGAACGTGCTCCAGCCCATGGCGATTTCCATCGGCGTCAAGGTCGCGGTGCCCAAGGCCAGGGACAGGTTGCGCGGCAGGTCCTGCTTGTTGAAGCCGAACTTGCTGATGTAGTCGATGGTGCGGTCCACGCCCAGCGCTTGCAGCAAGCGGATCGAGACCAGGTTGCGAGATTTGTACAGCGCCTCGCGCAGGCGAATCGGTCCGAGGAAGGTATTGGTGTCGTTCTTCGGTCGCCAGACCTTGTCCAGGTATTCATCGACGAACACGATCGGCGCATCGTTCACCAGGCTGGCGGCGGTATAGCCGTTATCCAGGGCGGCGCTGTAGACAAACGGCTTGAAGCTCGAGCCTGGCTGGCGCTTGGCCTGCAAGGCGCGGTTGTAATTGCTTTGCTCGAAGGCGAAGCCACCCACCAGCGAGCGGATCGCGCCGTTCTGTGGGTCGAGGGACACCAGCGCGCCCTGGGCGGCCGGGATCTGGCTGAACTTGAGCGTATTGTCCGCCTGGCGCTGGACGCGGACCAGGTCGCCGACCTGGGCCACGTCCGACGGTTGCCGTGGGTTGGCGCCCATGCTGTTGGTGTTGAGGAATGGGCGGGCCCATTTCATGGTGTCCCAGGCTACGTGTTCTTCCTGCTCGCCATTGCGGGTCAGCACCTTGATGCCGTCCTTGTCCACCGAGGTGACGATCGCTGGCTCCAGGCTGCTGATGGTGCGTTGCTTGGTCAGTTCCAGGGCCCAGGCTTCCTTGGTCTTGCCCGGCAGGCGCGATTCAGGGCCACGGTAGCCGTGGCGCTGGTCGTAGGTCATCAGGCCCTCGTGCAGCGCGGTGTTGGCCATTTCCTGCAAGTTGCTCGGCACCGTGGTGGTCACGCGAAAACCTTCGGTGTAGGCGTCGCTGCCATAACGCCCGACCATCTCGGCACGGGCCATCTCGGCAATGTACGGGGCGTTCACTTCCGGCGTCGGCACGTGATAGCTGGCGTTCAGCGGCTCATTGATCGCGGCGGTGTAGTCGGCCTCGGTGATCTTGCCGAGCTTGTACATGCGTCCCAGGATCCAGTCGCGTCGCTCCTTGCTGCGCGTCGGGTTGGCCAGCGGGTTGAAGCGCGACGGGGCCTTGGGCAGGCCGGCGATCATCGCCATCTGCGCCAGGCTCACATCGCGGATCGACTTGCCGTAATACACCTGCGCCGCCGCCTCGATGCCGTAGGCGCGGTTGCCCAGGTAAATCTTGTTCACGTACAGCTCGAGGATTTCATCCTTGGTCAGTTGCCGTTCGATCTGCAGGGCCAGGAGGATCTCGGTGGTCTTGCGCGAAAAGCTGCGCTCGCTGGTCAGGAAAAAGTTCTTGGCCACTTGCATGGTGATGGTGCTGCCGCCGGACTGGATGTGCCCGCTCTTGACCAACTGGCTGGCCGCGCGCATCAGGCTGCCAGGATCGACGCCGTAGTGGTTGGCGAAGTTATCGTCTTCAGCACTTAGTAACGCATTGATGAAATTGGGGGGAATGTCGGCGAAACGGATCGGTGTGCGGCGCATTTCGCCAAATTCGGCGATCAACTTGTTGTCGCTGCTGTACACCCGCAAAGGAATCTGCAACTGAATACTTCTCAGCGCCTCCACGGACGGCAAACCCGGACTAAGGTAAAGAAAAGCACCGCTCAGGCCCAAGAGCAGTCCGCAGAAAACGGCGACGATGGACCATCCGAAAAATTTCAGCAGACGAATCAAGGCTTTTGGATATCCAGGCAAAGAATGAAAAAGGCGCCAGGTGCAGGGATGGACCCGTGCTTGCAACAAAGCGAAAAAAAACGCTGGGCATTATAAGCATTTTTTTTCGTCAGGCATGCCATCCGGACGTCCGTCGGACGGCCGTGATTGAACGCAATGCATATTAGAGAGTCCGTAACTCACGGATAGTCATAGGGAATTGGTAGTGCTACGACTCTTCAATAAAAAAGCCCATGCGCTTCTGGGGATCGACATCAGTTCGACGTCGGTGAAGCTGCTCGAGTTGAGTCGCCAGGGCGAGCGATACCGCGTCGAGTCCTACGCGGTCGAACCTTTGCCGGCCAACGCCGTGATCGAGAAGAACATCGCCGAGCTCGAAGGGGTGGGGCAGGCGTTGTCGCGGCTGCTGGCCAAGGCCCGGACACCCCTGCGCAGCGTGGCGGTGGCCGTGGCGGGCTCGGCGGTGATCACCAAGACCATCGAGATGGACGCCGGCCTGTCCGACGACGAGATGGAGAACCAGCTCAAGATCGAGGCCGATCAATACATCCCCTATCCGCTGGATGAGGTGGCCATCGATTTCGAAGTGATGGGCGTTTCGCCCCGCAGCGCCGAACGCGTCGAAGTACTGCTGGCGGCCTGTCGCAAGGAAAACGTCGAGGTCCGCGAGGCGGCGTTGGCGCTCGCCGGGTTGACGGCCCGGGTGGTAGATGTGGAGGCGTATGCGCTGGAACGGGCGTTTGGCCTGCTCGCCACGCAACTGGCCGCGTCCCAGGAGCGGCTGACCGTGGCGGTCATCGACATCGGCGCCACCATGACCACCCTCAGCGTGTTGCACAACGGGCGCATCATCTATACCCGCGAACAACTGTTCGGCGGCCGCCAGTTGACCGAGGAAATTCAGCGCCGCTACGGCCTGACACCCGAGCAGGCGGGCCTGGCAAAGAAGCAGGGTGGGCTGCCGGACGATTATCTCGGCGAAGTGTTGCAACCTTTTCGCGAGGCCTTGGTGCAGCAGGTTTCGCGCTCCCTGCAATTTTTCTTCGCCTCGGGCCAGTACAGCGCGGTGGATCACATCCTACTGGCCGGGGGCACGGCTTCCGTCGCCGGCCTGGACCGGCTGATCGAGCAACGCCTGGGCACGCCGACCCAGGTGGCCAACCCGTTCACCAACATGGCCCTGAGCAGCAAGGTCAATGCCGGTGCCCTGGCCAGTGATGCGCCAGCGCTGATGATCGCTTGCGGGCTGGCCCTCAGGAGTTTCGACTGATGGCGCGGATCAACCTGCTTCCCTGGCGCGAAGAGCTGCGCGAAGAACGGCGCAAACGCTTTCTGCTGGCCTTGGTGGGCGCGCTGGTCGGAGCGGTCGGGGTGATTCTGGTCGCCGTCCGCTACATCGACAACGCCATCGACCACCAGGTCGCTCGCAACAGCCATCTCTCCGGCCAGATCGCCGTGCTCGATGAGCGCATCAAGCAGATCAGCGAATTGAAAGCCCGTCGCCAGCAATTGCTGGAGCGCATGCGCATCATCCAGGACTTGCAAGGAAATCGACCGGTCAGCGGACGCATCTTCGACCAGTTGGTGCGGACCCTGCCGGATGGCGTTTACTTCACCGAAGTGAAAATGGAAGACCGGACGCTCTTCATCAAGGGCGCTGCGGAATCGAACAACCGGGTCTCGGACCTGATGCGCAACCTGGACTCGTCGGACCTGTTCGATGCGCCCAGTTTGACGGAGGTGAAGGCGACCACCGCTGGCCAGCTCGACCAGGCCAACGTTTTCCAGCTGACGGTTCGCCAGACCCGCCCGGTCGAAGTGGAGGACGCCGAATGAAGCCGGGGGAGTGGTTCGACGCGCTGCGCAAGATCGACATCAATGATCTGGACACCAACAATATCGGCTCCTGGCCGGCACCGATCAAATGGCTGGCCGGCATCCTGCTGGTGGCCCTGGTGCTGGGGCTGGGCTATAACTTTGCCTTGAGTGACCTGGAAAACCAATTGCAGCAGGTGCGCGAGGAAGAGAACACGCTCAAGGCGCAATTCGCGGGCAAGGCCCACATGGCCGCGAACCTGGAACGCTACACCGAGCAGATGAAACAGATGGAAACGTCTTTTGGTGTGCTGTTGCGGCAATTGCCCAGCGATACCGAGGTGCCGGGCCTGCTGGAAGACATTACCCGCACCGGGTTGGGCAGCGGCCTGGAGTTCGAGGAAATCAAGCTGCTGCCGGAAGTCACCCAGCCTTTCTATATCGAGCTGCCGATCCAGATCACCGTGACCGGCGGCTACCACGACCTGGCGACGTTCGTCAGTGGGGTGGCGGGGCTGCCCCGGATCGTCACGCTGCATGATTTCGAGATCGCCCCGATGGAGCCCGAGGCTGGCACGAAACTGCGCATGAGCATCCAGGCCAAGACCTACCGCTACAACGAGCAGGAGGCGCAGCCATGAGGCCGATGGTGTGCCGTCTCTGTCTGCTGGCAGGCCTGGTCGTGTTGGCGGGCTGCAACAATGACAGCGGGTTCAGCGACCTGGACGCCTACATGAACGAAGTGCGCCTGCGCCCGCCCGGCAAGATCGAGCCGACGCCGACGTTCAGGCCCCAGGAGACCTTTACCTACAGCGCCGCCAACCTGCGCAGCCCGTTTTCCCGGCAGGTCCGTGTGGACCAGGCCGACCGGCAGCGCGGCTCGCGCAACGTCCGGCCCGACCCCAACCGGGTCAAGCAGTACCTGGAAGGCTTCAACATCGAACAGTTCGAAATGGTCGGTACGATCTCCAACGCCGCGGGCTCCTTCGCGCTCCTGCGGGGCGCGGGCGGGGTGCACCGGCTCAAGGTCGGTGACTATCTGGGACGCAACGACGGGCGGATCGTCGCCATCAGCGCCACCCAGGTCGATGTGGTCGAAATCGTTCCCGATGGCGAGGGTGCCTGGCTGGAGCGACCCCGGACCATTCCTTTGAAAGAGCATTCATAGTGGAAGTCGAACAATGAACAGGTTTTTTTCAGCCCTCGGTATTTCGCTATGGACAGCGCTGTTATCGCCGATGGTTCTTGGGGCCGGCCTGAAGACGCTGGATGTGGCGGCGTTGCCGGGGGACCGTGTCGAGTTGAAACTTACCTTCGACGGACCGCCGCCGACACCGCGGGGCTACACCACCGAACAACCGGCCCGGATTGCGCTGGACCTGCCGGGCGTGACCAATCAACTGGCCAGTAGAACCCGCGACCTGGGTGGGGGCAATGCGCGTAGCGCCACCGTGGTCGAGGCAGGGGATCGCACCCGGTTGATCATTGGCCTGACCCAACTGGCGCCGTATGACACTCGGGTCGAAGGCAATAACCTGTTCGTGGTGGTCGGCAAGGGCGCCACCCCGAAGAGCACTGCCCGCAACAGTACCGCCCAGGCTCCGCGCCCGGCGGTTGCCAGCGCGGCGCCTGCCAGGAGCAGTGCGCCGGTGGGCAAGGCGATCCGTGGGGTGGATTTCCAGCGCGGGACCCAGGGCGAAGGCAACGTGGTGATCGATTTGTCCGATCCGTCCATCGCCCCGGACATCCAGGAGCGCGAAGGCAAGATCATTCTCAATTTCGCCAAGACCCAATTGCCCGAGCCGCTGCGGGTGCGCCTGGACGTCAAGGACTTCGCCACCCCGGTGCAATTCGTCAATGCCAGCGCCGGTAGCGACCGAGCGACCATCAGCATCGAGCCCAGCGGCACCTTCGACTACTCGACCTACCAGACCGACAACAAGCTCACCGTCAGCGTCCGGCCCATGACCGTCGACGACCTGCAAAAACGCAACGCCGACCGCGCTGCCTACAGCGGCGAAAAACTCTCGCTCAACTTCCAGGACATCGAGGTGCGTTCGGTCCTGCAATTGATTGCCGACTTTACCAACCTGAACCTGGTGGCCAGTGACACGGTGCAGGGTGGCATCACCCTGCGGCTGCAAAATGTGCCGTGGGACCAGGCGCTGGACCTGGTGCTCAAGACCAAGGGGTTGGACAAGCGCAAGGTCGGCAACGTGCTGCTGGTGGCCCCGGCCGATGAAATCGCGGCGCGGGAGCGCCAGGAGCTGGAGTCGCAAAAGCAGATTGCCGACCTGGCGCCACTGCGGCGTGAGCTGCTGCAGGTCAACTATGCGAAGGCGGCGGACATCGCCAAGCTGTTCCAGTCGGTGACCAGCGCCGAGGCGAAAGCCGATGAGCGCGGCACGATCACGGTGGATGAGCGCACCAACAACATCATTGCCTACCAGACCCAGGACCGGCTCGACGAACTGCGCCGGATCGTGGCGCAGCTGGATATTCCGGTACGCCAGGTGATGATCGAGGCGCGAATTGTCGAGGCCAACGTCGACTACGACAAAAGCCTGGGCGTGCGCTGGGGCGGTTCGATCCAGAACAAGGGCAACTGGAACTCCTCGGGGGTGACCACCGGCACCTCCACGACCATTGGCACGCCGGGCAGTACCGGCACCAATCAGCCGTTCGTGGACCTGGGCGCCTCGGGCAATACTTCGGGGATCGGCATTGCGTTCATCACCGACAACGTATTGCTGGACCTTGAGCTGACGGCCATGGAGAAAACCGGTAACGGGGAAATCGTCTCCCAGCCCAAGGTGGTGACGTCCGACAAGGAGACGGCCAAGATCCTCAAGGGCACGGAGATTCCTTATCAGGAAGCCAGCTCCAGCGGTGCCACCTCGGTGTCGTTCAAGGAGGCCTCGCTGTCCCTGGAAGTGACCCCGCAAATCACCCCGGACAACCGCATCATCATGGAGGTCAAGGTCACCAAGGATGAGCCGGACTACCTGAACAAGGTGCAGGATGTGCCGCCGATCAAGAAAAACGAAGTCAACGCCAAGGTCTTGGTCAATGATGGCGAGACCATTGTGATTGGCGGGGTTTTCTCAAATACTCAGAGCAAGGTCGTAGATAAGGTGCCATTTCTTGGCGATGTGCCGTATCTTGGCCGCCTTTTCCGGCGTGATGTGGTTTCGGAGAAAAAATCCGAGCTGCTGGTGTTCCTCACTCCGCGTATCATGAATAACCAGGCGATTGCTGTGAGTCGTTGATTCTGTGCGAAATTTGATTCTTGTTGGGCCGATGGGCGCTGGAAAAAGCACCATCGGCCGTTTGCTGGCCAAAGAGCTGCGCCTGCCGTTCAAAGATTCCGACAAGGAAATTGAATTGCGCACGGGTGCCAATATCCCATGGATCTTCGATAAGGAAGGCGAGCCGGGCTTTCGTGACCGTGAGCAGGCGATGATTGCCGAGCTGTGCGCGTTCGAGGGCGTGGTGTTGGCCACCGGCGGTGGTGCGGTGATGCGCGAAGCCAATCGTCGGGCGCTGCATGCCGGCGGACGAGTGGTCTATTTGCACGCCTCTGTCGAGCAGCAGGTCGGCCGCACCGCCCGGGACCGCAACCGGCCGCTGTTGCGCACCGCTGACCCGGCCAAGACCCTGCGCGACCTGCTGGAGCTGCGTGATCCGCTGTATCGGGAAATCGCCGACCTGGTGGTGGAAACCGATGAGCGGCCGCCGCGGATGGTGGTGCTGGACATTCTCGATCGCCTTCAGCAACTTCCGCCCCGTTAATGCGCCTGGCGAAATGCGCTATCCTCGACGTCCCGTTTTGGCCCGTCTGGGGCGTGGCGTATGGCCATTAACTGGCGTCAGGACAAGCACCGTGGACTTTCGTTAATTGCAGGCAGGACGCCTGATTCCATCTTCACTGTGGGGACACATGCAGACACTTAAGGTCGACCTGGGCGAGCGCAGCTACCCGATTCATATTGGCGAAGGCTTGTTGGACCAGCCCGAACTGCTGGCGCCGCATATCGCCGGGCGGCAAGTGGCGATCATTTCCAATGAAACCGTCGCGCCTCTGTATCTGGAGCGTCTGACCCGCAGCCTGTCGGCCTTTTCGGTGATTTCCGTGGTATTGCCCGACGGCGAAGCCTTCAAGAATTGGGAAACCCTGCAACTGATTTTCGACGGCCTGCTGACCGCACGGCACGATCGCCGTACCACGGTGATTGCCCTGGGCGGCGGTGTGATCGGCGACATGGCCGGTTTTGCCGCCGCCTGCTACCAGCGTGGTGTCGATTTCATCCAGATCCCCACTACGCTGTTGTCGCAGGTCGACTCGTCGGTGGGCGGCAAGACCGGAATCAACCATCCGCTGGGCAAGAACATGGTCGGTGCGTTCTATCAGCCCAACGTGGTGCTGATCGACACCGCCACCCTCAATACCTTGCCGGCTCGCGAGCTGTCTGCGGGGCTGGCGGAAGTCATCAAGTACGGGCTGATCTGCGACGAACCGTTCCTGGGCTGGCTCGAAGAGAACGTCGACCGCCTGCGTGCGTTGGATCAAGCGGCGCTGACCTACGCCATCGAGCGCTCCTGCGCCGCCAAGGCCGCCGTGGTCGGTGCCGATGAGCGTGAGTCCGGGGTGCGCGCCACGCTCAACCTGGGGCACACCTTTGGCCATGCCATCGAAACCCACATGGGCTATGGTGTCTGGCTGCACGGTGAAGCGGTTGCGGCCGGTACGGTCATGGCCCTGGAGATGTCCGCGCGCCTGGGCTGGATCAGCGAGCAGGAGCGCGATCGCGGTATTCGTCTGTTCCAGCGCGCCGGGCTGCCGGTGGTTCCGCCCGAGGAAATGAGCGAGGCGGATTTTCTTCAACACATGGCAATCGACAAAAAAGTGATCGACGGTCGTCTGCGCCTGGTGCTGCTGCGCCACATGGGCGAAGCGGTGGTGACCGACGATTATCCGAAAGAAGTTCTACAGGCCACGCTGGGAGCGGACTACCGCGCCCTGGCTCAGCTTAAAGGTTAATAAGACTGCGATGACTAGTTTGCATGCCGACGAGGCTTTCCTCGGCCATTTCCAATTGAGTCATGACCCTTTTGCCCCACGGGTCCCGGGCTTCAAGTTCTTCCCCGCCCAGCGCAAGCCGGTGCTGGGCCAGTTGCATCACCTGGCGCGCTACAGCCAGTTGCTCCTGGTGGTCACCGGTCCCCAGGGCAGCGGCAAGACCTTGCTGCGCCAGGCCCTGGTGGCCAGCACCAACAAACAGTCGGTGCAAAGCGTGGTGGTATCGGCCCGTGGCGCCGGCGATGCCGCCGGCGTGTTGCGCCAGGTGGCCCAGGCGCTGAACGTCGCCCAGGCTGAAGTCGGTGCCATTCTCGATCAGATCGTGCAACTGGCGCTGACCGGGCAGGAAGTCTATCTGCTGGTGGACGATGCCGAGCAACTTGACGAATCGGCCCTCGAAGCCCTGCTGGCCCTGGCGGCCGGTGCGCCGGAGGGTCGCCCTCATGTGTTCCTGTTCGGCGAGTCGTCGCTGATCGCCGACCTGGACCAGTTGAACCTCGAGGAAGAGCGCTTCCACGTCATCGAACTGGCGCCCTACACCGAGGAAGAAACCCGTGAATACCTGGCCCAGCGTCTTGAAGGTGCGGGGCGGGGCATCGAACTTTTCACCGCCGATCAGATCTCTGAGATTCACGAAAGCGCCGACGGTTGGCCTGGCAACATCAACCAGGTTGCCCGCGATGCTCTCATCGAAGTCATGATTGCCAGCCGCTCAGCGGTGAAGCGTCCAAGTATGGGGTTCAACATGCCGAAGAAACACGTATTGGCAATTTCCGCCGTCGTCGTGGTTGCAGTTGCCGCCGCCTGGCTGATGCCGGGTCGCAGCAAGGCGCCAACCACCGGCGCACCTGCCAACGAACAGGCGCAACTGCCCCTTGGCCAAGGTACACCGCAACCCAACGGCGGTGCGCCGGCGGTGGAATTTGCCGGCAACACCCAGCCGATGCCGCTGCCGCTGGTCGGCAACTCGCAACCGGTCATGCGTGGGCCCCTGGCGGAAGCCGCAGGTGGAATCACCGAGGGTGACGACGGTGCGCCGCCTCCGATCGAAGACACCAGCGACGTGCCACCTACCGTGACCACCACCGCGCCGCCTGCGGGCGTACCGGCCGGTCCTGCGCCGACGACGCCTGCACCAGCTCCAGCCGCCAAGCCGACCCCAGCGCCCACTCAGGTCGCCACCGCCAAGCCTGCACCGGTTCCAGCGCCTGCGGCCAAGCCGGCAGCGCCAGCACCGGCGGCCAAGCCTGCCGCTGCCCCGGCCAAGGCCGCGGGCGGTAGCTGGTACGCCGGCCAGGCACCGGGCAACTACGTGGTGCAAATCCTCGGCACAAGCTCCGAAACCGCGGCGCAGAACTTCGTCAAGGAACAGGGCGGCGAGTACCGTTATTTCAAGAAAGTGCTCAACGGCAAGCCGCTCTATGTCATCACCTACGGCAGCTTCGCCAACCGTGATGCAGCCGTTTCCGCCATCAAGGCCTTGCCAGCGAAGGTTCAGGCTGGTAAACCTTGGCCTCGCACTGTCGCCAGCGTCCAACAGGAACTGGCAGCAACTCGCTGAAGATTCGGCGGCCTTACCCAGGCCGCCTCTCCCGGCAACCTCAAAATTTCCGCAAGGGCGGGCGGCCTTTCAGGCCGCGCGCCTTGTGGTGTCTGCGTCACAGTAGCGTTTGAGTCGTAGCGGTCGAACCCAAAAAAGTTTTGACTAGCACAGCATATAGCTTTAAACCTTTCACAAATGCGACATGGATTTGCGACAGTTCGTCGTCAAATTTGTGAGCCCCTGTGTCGGTGTGTACAATGACCTCCCTTTTGCCCCCGCAAAGCTGGCGTACGTTCGGCGCGGCATGCAACTGGTTGAATTGAAAAGAAATTTGTCTCGATAAGAGGCAGCCTGGTGAGAAAGTGTCTATGAAAGCAGGTCTGTACCAACCAGATGAATTCAAGGATAACTGCGGTTTTGGCCTGATAGCCCATATGCAGGGCGAGCCCAGTCATACCCTTTTGCAAACGGCCATTGAGGCCCTGACCTGCATGACCCACCGCGGTGGGATCAACGCCGACGGCAAGACCGGTGACGGTTGTGGCTTGCTGATTCAAAAACCCGACGAGTTCCTGCGTGCCGTAGCCCAGGAAACGTTTGGGGTAACCCTGCCCAAGCAGTACGCCGTGGGCATGGTGTTCTTCAACCAGGACCCGGTGAAGGCCGAGGCGGCTCGCGAAAACATGAATCGCGAGATCCTGGCCGCCGGCCTGCAACTGGTTGGCTGGCGCAAAGTGCCGATCGACACCAGCGTCCTCGGCCGCTTGGCGCTCGAGCGCCTGCCGCAGATCGAGCAGGTGTTCATCGCTGGCGAAGGCCTGAGCGACCAGGACATGTCGATCAAGCTGTTCAGCTCCCGTCGTCGTTCGTCCGTGGCCAATGCCGCCGACACCGATCACTACATCTGCAGCTTTTCCCACAAGACCATCATTTATAAAGGCCTGATGATGCCGGCGGACCTCACCGCCTTCTATCCAGACCTCAGCGATGAGCGCCTGAAAACCGCGATCTGCGTGTTCCACCAGCGCTTCTCCACCAACACCCTGCCGAAATGGCCGCTGGCCCAGCCATTCCGCTTCCTCGCCCACAACGGCGAGATCAATACCATCACCGGCAACCGCAACTGGGCCGTGGCCCGTCGCACCAAGTTCGCCAACGATTTGATGCCGGACCTCGAAGAGCTTGGCCCGCTGGTCAACCGCGTGGGTTCGGACTCCTCGAGCATGGACAACATGCTGGAGCTGATGGTGACCGGTGGCATCGACCTGTTCCGTGGCGTGCGCATGCTCGTGCCGCCAGCCTGGCAGAACGTCGAGACCATGGACCCGGACCTGCGCGCCTTCTACGAATACAACTCCATGCACATGGAGCCGTGGGACGGCCCGGCCGGTATCGTCATGACCGACGGTCGCTACGCCGTCTGCTTGCTCGACCGTAACGGTTTGCGTCCGGCGCGCTGGGTCACCACCACCAACGGGTTCATCACCCTGGCCTCGGAAATCGGGGTCTGGAACTACCAGCCCCAGGACGTCATCGCCAAGGGCCGCGTAGGTCCGGGCCAGATCTTTGCCGTGGACACCGAGACCGGCCAGATCCTCGACACCGATGCCATCGACAACCGCCTCAAGTCCCGTCATCCGTACAAGCAATGGCTGCGCAAGAACGCCCTGCGCATCCAGGCGACCATGGAAGACAACGACCACGGTTCGGCTTTCTATGATGTCGACCAGCTCAAGCAGTACATGAAGATGTACCAGGTGACGTTCGAAGAGCGTGACCAGGTGCTGCGTCCGTTGGGCGAGCAGGGCTACGAAGCGGTCGGCTCCATGGGCGACGACACGCCGATGGCCGTGCTGTCGCAACGCGTGCGCACGCCGTACGACTATTTCCGCCAGCAGTTCGCCCAGGTGACCAACCCACCGATCGACCCGCTGCGCGAGGCGATCGTGATGTCCCTGGAAATCTGCCTCGGTGCCGAGCGCAACATTTTCCAAGAGTCGCCGGAACACGCCTCGCGGGTGATCCTCAGTTCGCCGGTGATTTCCCCGGCCAAGTGGCGCTCGCTGACCAACCTCGATCGTCCCGGCTTCGAGCGTCAGGTCATCGACCTGAACTACGACGAGAACATCGGCCTGGAAGCGGCGATCCGCAACGTTGCGGACCAGGCTGAAGAAGCGGCGCGCGCCGGGCGTACCCAGATCGTGCTGACCGACCGTCACATCGCCCCGGGCAAACTGCCGATCCACGCCTCGCTGGCCACCGGTGCGGTGCACCATCGCCTGACCGAAAAAGGCCTGCGCTGCGATTCCAACATCCTGGTGGAAACGGCTACCGCACGCGATCCGCATCACTTCGCGGTGCTGATCGGCTTCGGCGCTTCGGCGGTGTATCCGTTCCTGGCTTATGAAGTGCTGGGCGACCTGATCCGTACCGGTGAAGTGCTGGGCGACCTCTACGAGGTGTTCAAGAACTACCGCAAGGGCATCACCAAGGGCCTGCTCAAGATCCTGTCGAAGATGGGCATCTCGACCATCGCCTCGTACCGTGGCGCGCAATTGTTCGAGGCCATCGGCCTGTCCGAGGAAGTCTGCGAGCTGAGCTTCCGTGGCGTGCCGAGCCGTATCAAGGGCGCGCGCTTCGTCGACATCGAAGCCGAACAGAAAGCCCTGGCCGCCGAGGCCTGGAGCCCGCGCAAGCCGATCCAGCAGGGCGGTTTGCTGAAGTTCGTTCACGGTGGCGAATACCACGCCTACAACCCGGACGTGGTCAACACCTTGCAAGCCGCCGTGCAACAGGGCGACTACGGCAAGTTCAAGGAATACACCTCGCTGGTGGACAACCGTCCGGTGTCGATGATCCGCGACCTGCTCAAGGTCAAGACCCTCGACACGCCGCTGGACATCAGTGAAGTGGAGCCGCTGGAATCGGTGCTCAAGCGCTTCGATTCGGCCGGTATTTCCCTCGGTGCGTTGTCCCCGGAAGCCCACGAAGCCCTGGCCGAAGCCATGAACCGCCTCGGTGCGCGTTCCAACTCCGGTGAAGGCGGCGAAGACCCGGCGCGCTACGGCACCATCAAGAGTTCGAAAATCAAGCAGGTGGCCACCGGCCGCTTCGGTGTGACCCCGGAATACCTGGTCAACGCTGAAGTGCTGCAGATCAAGGTCGCCCAGGGTGCCAAGCCCGGCGAAGGCGGCCAACTGCCCGGCGGCAAGGTCAACGGCCTGATTGCCAAGCTGCGCTATGCGGTTCCTGGCGTGACCCTGATCTCGCCACCGCCGCACCACGACATCTACTCGATCGAAGACTTGTCGCAACTGATTTTCGACCTCAAGCAGGTGAACCCCAAGGCGCTGGTCTCGGTGAAACTGGTGGCGGAAGCGGGCGTTGGCACCATCGCCGCCGGCGTGGCCAAGGCCTATGCCGACCTGATCACCATCTCCGGCTACGACGGCGGCACCGGTGCATCGCCGCTGACCTCGATCAAGTACGCCGGTGCGCCGTGGGAACTGGGCCTGGCCGAAACCCACCAGACCCTGCGCGGCAACGACTTGCGCGGCAAGGTCCGGGTGCAGACCGACGGTGGCCTGAAGACTGGCCTGGACGTGATCAAGGCCGCCATCCTCGGCGCCGAGAGCTTCGGCTTCGGCACCGCGCCGATGATCGCCCTGGGCTGCAAATACCTGCGCATCTGTCACCTGAACAACTGCGCTACCGGCGTGGCGACCCAGAACGACAAGCTGCGCAAGGACCACTACATCGGCACCGTCGACATGGTGGTGAATTTCTTCACCTACGTGGCCGAGGAAACCCGCGAGTGGTTGGCGAAACTGGGCGTGCGCTCCCTTGAAGAGCTGATCGGCCGTACCGATCTGCTGGACATCATCGAGGGGCAGACCGCCAAGCAGCATCACCTGGACCTGACCCCGTTGCTGGGCAGCGATCTGATTCCGGCAGACAAGCCTCAGTTCTGCCAGGTTGATCGCAACCCGCCCTTCGACAAGGGTGAGCTGGCCGAGAAGATGGTCGACATGGCCGCTGCGGCGATCAACGACCTGAGCGGTGCCGAGTTCGAACTGGATATCTGCAACTGCGACCGTTCCATCGGTGCGCGGATCTCCGGCGAAATCGCGCGCAAGCACGGCAACCAAGGCATGGCCAAGGCACCGGTGACCTTCCGCTTCAAGGGCACCGCGGGCCAGAGCTTCGGCGTCTGGAACGCCGGTGGCTTGAACATGTACCTGGAAGGCGATGCCAACGACTACGTGGGCAAGGGCATGACCGGCGGCAAGCTGGTCATCGTTCCGCCCAAGGGCAGCGTCTACAAGACCCAGGACAGTGCAATCATCGGCAACACCTGCCTCTACGGCGCCACGGGCGGCAAGCTGTTCGCCGCCGGCACCGCGGGCGAGCGTTTTGCCGTGCGTAACTCCGGCGCCCACACCGTGGTGGAAGGCACCGGCGATCACTGCTGCGAGTACATGACCGGTGGTTTTGTCTGCGTGCTGGGCAAGACCGGTTATAACTTCGGCTCTGGCATGACCGGCGGTTTCGCCTACGTGCTCGACCAGGACAACACCTTCGTTGACCGGGTCAACCACGAACTGGTGGAAATCCAGCGGATCAGCGGCGAGGCGATGGAGGCCTACCGCAGCCATCTGCAAAACGTGCTGAACGAGTACGTCGCGGAAACCGACAGCGAGTGGGGTCGTGAGCTCGCCGAGAACCTCGATGACTACTTGCGCCGTTTCTGGCTGGTCAAGCCAAAGGCTGCCAACCTGAAATCGTTGCTTTCCAGCACTCGTGCCAACCCGCAGTGATATGCGCCTGAAGAGTTTGATGAGGTTTTAACAATGGCTGAACGTCTGAATAACGACTTCCAGTTCATCGATGTCGGGCGCAAGGATCCGAAGAAGAAACTGTTGCGTCAACGCAAGAAAGAGTTCGTGGAGATCTACGAGCCTTTCAAACCCCAGCAGTCGGCCGACCAGGCTCACCGCTGCCTGGGTTGCGGTAACCCGTACTGCGAATGGAAGTGCCCGGTGCACAACTTCATTCCCAACTGGTTGAAACTGGTGGCCGAGGGCAACATCCTCCAGGCCGCCGAATTGTCCCACCAGACCAATACCCTGCCGGAAGTCTGTGGCCGGGTGTGCCCGCAGGATCGCCTGTGCGAAGGTGCGTGCACCCTCAACGACGGTTTTGGCGCGGTGACCATCGGTTCGGTGGAGAAATACATCACCGACACCGCGTTCGCCATGGGCTGGCGCCCGGACATGTCCAAGGTCAAGCCGACCGGCAAGCGCGTGGCGATCATCGGCGCGGGCCCGGCGGGCCTGGGCTGTGCCGACGTATTGGTACGCGGTGGCGTGACCCCGGTGGTGTTCGACAAGAACCCGGAAATCGGCGGTCTGCTGACCTTCGGCATTCCCGAGTTCAAGCTGGAAAAGACCGTGCTGAGCAATCGCCGCGAAGTCTTCACCGGCATGGGCATCGAGTTCCGCCTGAACACCGAGGTGGGTAAGGACGTGACCATGGAACAACTGCTCGAAGAATACGATGCGGTTTTCATGGGCATGGGCACCTACACCTACATGAAGGGCGGCTTTGCCGGTGAGGACCTGCCGGGCGTCTACGACGCGCTGGACTTCCTGATCGCCAACGTCAACCGCAACCTGGGCTTCGAAAAGTCGCCGGAAGACTTCGTCGACATGAAGGGCAAGAAGGTCGTGGTGCTCGGCGGTGGCGACACGGCGATGGACTGCAATCGCACGTCGATTCGCCAGGGTGCCAAGTCGGTGACCTGCGCGTACCGTCGCGACGAAGCGAACATGCCCGGCTCGCGTAAAGAGGTGAAGAACGCCAAGGAAGAAGGTGTGAAGTTCCTCTACAACCGCCAGCCGATCGCCATTGTCGGTGAAGACAAGGTCGAAGGCGTGAAGGTGGTCGAGACCCGTCTCGGCGAGCCGGACGCCCGTGGCCGCCGTAGCCCCGAGCCGATCCCGGGCTCCGAAGAGATCATCCCGGCCGACGCCGTGGTCATCGCTTTCGGTTTCCGCCCGAGCCCGGCGCCGTGGTTCGAGCAGTTCAGCATCCAGACCGACAGCCAGGGCCGTGTCGTGGCACCGGAACAGGGCCAGTACAAACACCAGACCAGCAACCCGAAGATCTTCGCCGGTGGCGACATGGTCCGCGGTTCCGACCTGGTGGTGACGGCGATCTTCGAAGGCCGCAATGCGGCGGAAGGGATCCTGGATTACTTGCAGGTCTGACCCGTCTCCAAGCCTGAAATGCAGTAACCCTGTGGGAGCGAGCCTGCTCGCGAAAGCGGTCTGTCAGCCAACTTCGATGTTGGATTTGCCGGCCTCTTCGCGAGCAGGCTCGCTCCCACATTGATTCCGGATACTGCTGAACTCAGTGGACTCCTTGCGACAAATTGCCTCGATAGATAAAAGGCACGGCTCTTGCCGTGCCTTTTGCGTCGCGCTCTGAGAAAATGCCCGCACTTTTTTTCCGGATGCCGACATGACTGCCCTGAAGAACGACCGTTTCCTTCGCGCCCTGCTCAAGCAACCCGTAGACGTCACCCCGGTGTGGATGATGCGCCAGGCCGGTCGCTATCTGCCGGAATACCGCGCCAGCCGCGCCAAGGCGGGCGACTTCATGAGCCTGTGCATGAACCCGCAGTTCGCCTGCGAGGTCACGATGCAGCCGCTGGACCGCTACCCGCAGTTGGACGCGGCGATCCTGTTCTCCGACATCCTCACCATTCCCGATGCCATGGGCCAAGGCCTGTACTTCGAGACCGGCGAAGGCCCGCGCTTCAAGAAA
This sequence comes from Pseudomonas sp. SWRI179, assembly GCF_014268705.1. NCBI lineage: Bacteria > Pseudomonadati > Pseudomonadota > Gammaproteobacteria > Pseudomonadales > Pseudomonadaceae > Pseudomonas > Pseudomonas sp. SWRI179. The sequence continues at coordinate 18,039 of NZ_JABWRA010000014.1, forward strand.
GTCGTCAGCACCCTGGCCGACATCGAGGCCCTGCCGATTCCCGATCCGCAGAAAGACCTGGGCTACGTCATGGACGCGGTCAGTACCATTCGCCGTGAACTCAACGGCCGCGTGCCGCTGATCGGTTTCTCCGGCAGCCCGTGGACCCTCGCGACCTACATGGTCGAAGGCGGTTCGTCGAAGGACTTCCGCAAGACCAAGGCGATGCTCTACGACAACCCGCAAGCCATGCACTTGTTATTGGACAAGCTGGCGCAGTCGGTCACGTCCTACCTCAACGGCCAGATCATGGCCGGTGCGCAAGCGGTGCAGATTTTCGATACCTGGGGTGGCAACCTGTCGGCGGCGGCGTACCAGGAGTTTTCCCTGGCCTACATGCGCAAGATCGTCAGCGGCCTGATCCGCGAGCACGAAGGTCGCAAAGTCCCGGTGATCCTGTTCACCAAGAACGGCGGCCTGTGGCTGGAAAGCATTGCCGAGGCCGGCGCCGACGCCTTGGGCCTGGATTGGACCTGCGACATTGGCAACGCTCGCGAGCGTGTCGGTCATAAGGTCGCCTTGCAAGGCAACATGGATCCGACCGTGCTCTACGCCAAGCCTGAAGCGATCCGTGCTGAAGTCGGGCGGATCCTGGCCAGCTACGGCAGTGGCAGCGGCCATGTGTTCAACCTCGGCCATGGCATCACCCCGGAAGTCGACCCCGAACACGCCGGTGCCTTCCTGCGGGCGGTGCATGAGTTGTCGGCGCAATATCACGTCTGACTTGCGGCCCTGTCACCCAGCCTGTCCGGACCTGTGCCGGACAGGCTTTTTAATGTCCGCTTGTTTAGCGATCCGAGATAAAACAGCCGATTATTTTTTCAGGTGTGTTTGTTTGTCTTTAGTTGATAGTTATTTCTGTTCGTAAGATGTTTCTCTGGTTATGTAGGGGTAATTGATTCAGAGATCATTCCTTCTATGTTGAGAGATTTGTCCTACATAGGGCACGTTCAACTTTCTATAAGGTTCCGGCACTTGCAAGGGCACGCGCCGAGCGGTATGGCGCACCTTTCAAGAAGACGGTGATACGTCTTTCATTTTTGATGACTGGTCTGGAATTTATATGAAGAATAATTTCAACAAGAGCAATGTATTAACCGGGTGTGCGTCCTCGTTAGTTCTGTTGTCGGCCATGGCGGCATCGCAAAGTGTGCTGGCCCATGGTTTCGTCGAAGTACCGCCTTCCCGTGCGCTGTTGTGCAAGCAAGGTGTCAACCTGAACTGCGGCGGCGCGCAGTACGAACCGCAGAGTACCGGCGAAACCTTCAAGGGCTTCCCGAGTGGCGTCGGTGGTGCACCGCTGCAAGGCCCTGTCGACGGCAAAATCGCCAGCGGCGGCAAAGCCAGTTTTTCTGCCCTCGATGCGCAATCTGCCACGCGCTGGCACCTGACTGAAATCAGGGACCGCAACATCACGTTTCAATGGCAATACTCCGCCGCGCACCCTGCGACCAAACACGAATACTTCATTACCCGCGACGGTTGGAACCCGAACGAAGTGCTCAAGCGCGCCTCGTTCGACAACACGCCGTTCTGCACGGTGGATGGTGGTCATCAACCCCCGGTAGCCGGTGCCCCACACAACTGCGTCATTCCTGACAGTAAATCGGGTCACCACGTCATCCTGGGCGTCTGGACAGTGGGCGATACCGATAACGCGTTCTATAACCCTGTGGATGTGAACATCCTCGCCGAAGCCGCATTGCCGGGCGGCTGGAAACCGGTGGGCAGCATTACCCCATCCACCCCGTTGCTGGCAGGGGACAAGGTCAAGGCCCGGGCATTCTCCGCCACCGGCGAAAATGCCCAATACAGCGTAGAGATCAGCATCGACAACGCCGAAGAAGGCGAGGCTGGAAACTGGTCGTTCAAACTGGCCGAAGCCATCAACAACGCCCATTCCCCGATTCGTGCCGGTGTTCGTGACGACGAAGGCAATATCACGCCGATCAAGGGCGCCAACAGCCTGTACGCCCAGGAAGAAAGCGGTGTGACCCGCTATGAAGTGCAACTGGACATGCAGGAAGACACGGGCGCCAGCCTGGGGATTTCCTCCCTGCAGCCAGAGTACGTACTCGACAAAGGTCGGGTCAGCATGGCGTTCGCCGCGCAGACAAACCGCCGGATGAACCTCGAAGCCACGTTGTTCGATGAGAAGAACAAGCAAGTGGGTGTCGTGAGCAAGGTGGGTGAAGGCAGCACTGCGCTGAGCCTGGACGTGCGCAGCGCCCTAGGGGTTCATACCCTGACGCTGGTGGGCTCCACCGAAGACGGCCGTACCACGCGCCAGGAGACCCAGACGGTCACCCTGACCGGCGAGGGCGCAGGTGTTGAATACGACTTCGTGTTCCCTGAAGGCATCAGCGACTACACCGCCGGTACGAAAGTGCTGCAGCCCAAGACTGACGAAGTCTTCGAATGCAAGCCGTTCCCCGCGTCCGGCTACTGCAAGCAGTACTCCCCGACAGCGAACGGCTTTGAGCCAGGTGTCGGTGCGTCCTGGCAGAGCGCCTGGGACAAGCTGTAAGTCCTGACAGGCATAGCCCCAGCCGATCCGTACGGGTTGCCTGGGGCTTTCAGATGAGAACGCAGTGATGTCTATTCCTTACTCCAGGCGACGTGTGCTGCTGCACTGGTTGTCGGCGGCCATTATCTTATGGGCGCTGGCGTCCGGTTTTTATGTGGCGTTCAACTCGGTATCCGCTTCGACCGAACAGTGGGTCGGCTCACTCAATGTGTCGCTGACGACGCTGTTCATTCCGTTTTTCCTATGGCGGGCCTGGCTGTTCGTTTGCGAGCTGGCGCCCCGTGGCGCGACGCTTTCATTGGACAAGCGGCTGGCCTTGGCGGTGCATGGGCTTATCTATCTGGTCATCGGTGTCGTACTGGTGACCGGTGTGCTGATGATGAAAAGCCCCATCAGTGTCTTTGGCCTCGTTCGATTCCCCCAGCCATTGGCTGATCCGGTGTTGATCGACCTGGCCAACACCGTCCACAGGCTGTCTTGCGTGGTGCTTTCGATGCTCGTCGCGCTGCATCTGTGCGCGGTGCTCTGGCACGAGTTTTCCGGACGCCGGGTGGTGCGGCGAATGTCCTTCGCCAAGCCTGCAAACACGCTTCGGAGAGTGCAAAGGTGAGCCTGCCGTTTCGGGTCGGCAGCCGTCTGCCGACGCTGTTGTTGCTGCTCGTACCGCTGCTCTATGGGGGATTCCTGGCCGGACAAGAGTGGCGTTTTCGCCAGGCATTGGGCCATGACCTGCCGGCGCTGGCCGACTCACCGGTGGCGCCGGTTCGCGACGTGCCCAACGTGCAAGCGGTGGCGACCGTGCTCGGCCTGGCGCCTGCAGGTGCCCAGGCACCGAGCGCCGAACCCATTACGTTGCAAGCCAGTTTCGTTGCCGACCAAGGTTTGTCGCGGGCCTTGCTGGCGGACGCCGCCGGCCCGCGCATTTATCAGGTGGGTGAGCGCTTGCCCGGTGGCAGTGTGCTGCGCCGGGTCGAGACCAGCCATGTGACGCTGTGGCGCAATGGACGTGAAGAGCGATTGGCCCTGCAACCGGCGGCCAAGCCCTTGTTGCGCCAGCTGGACCCCGAAGATGGGCGCCATGCGGCTATCCACTCCTCGCAATACCTACGCCCGGTGGCCGGGCAATTAGAGTGATCGAATTCATGAACAGCTTTATCCGGGGCCGTGTTTCGCGCGTCCTGTTCTGCCTCGCCGCGTCCTGCCTGCTGATGCCCGTCGGTTTACTGCAGGCCGAAGAGGCCCAGTGGCAACTGGCGATGAACAACGCGGAACTGCGCGACGTGGTCGAGGAGTTCTCAGCGATCCTCGGCAAGACCGTGGTGCTCGATCCCAGAGTCTCAGGACGCATTACCGTCATGTCCCGCGAGGCGCTGGACCGCGAAGGCGTGCGTCGGTTGTTCTATTCGGTCCTCGATGCGCATAACTTCACGGTGATCGACGAGGGCGAGCGCATCCTGATCACCCCGGTCAGCGATGCCAAGACGCGCGCCGCAATCGCGGATGCAAAAAACGCCACGCCGTCGCAGTTCGTCACCCGGGTCCTGGACCTGCAATCAAGCATCGCCGCCGACGTCGCCGGGTTGATCCGGCCCCTGGTGTCGGCCAATGGTTACGTCGGCCCTTCGGTATCGTCCAACGCCCTGGTGGTCACCGACACCGCTGCCAATGTCCAGCGCCTCGCCGACGTGGTTCGGCAGTTGGACTCAGGGCGCAACCGCAATCATGTGGCGGTGCGGTTGCGGCATGCCCAGGCCGGGGACATCGCGCCGCTGATGGAAGCCTCCGTCGGCAAGCGCGAGGGTGACATGGCGGGCGTGGTGATCGCTGATGCCCGCAGCAATCGACTGGTGATCATCGGCCCGCCGACGGTGCGCCAGCGCCTGGTCGACCTGGCCCGGAGCCTGGATGTCCCGGCTGCGGCATCCCAGGACAACGCCCGGGTCATCCGCCTGCGCCACAGCGATGCCAAGCAATTGGCCGAAGTGCTGGAAGGCGTCGGGCAGGATAAAAAAACCACACCGGCACTCGCTGGCCAGCGAGACATTGCCGCCACCCGCCCGTTCATGATCAAGGCCGATGAAAGCCAGAATGCCCTGGTGCTGATCGCCGAGCCGGCCCAGATTCGTATCATTGAAAACATCGTCCGTGAACTGGATCAACCTCGGGCCCAAGTGCTTATCCACGCGGCCATCGTGGAGGTTTCCGGGGACATTACCGAAGCCTTGGGCGTGCAGTGGGGCCTCGACAGAGGCAGCGCGACCGGGTTTATCAACTTTCCGGGTACCGACATCCCGATCATCGGCAACCTGAACCTCAGTGAGCTGGATAAAGGACCGGAAGGTGCGATCCTGCGGCTGGGCGGCGACCGCTTCAGTGCGCTGATCTCGGCGCTGGCGAGCAACACTCACAGCAACCTGCTGTCCACCCCCAGCCTGCTGACCCTGGATAACCAGGAAGCGGAAATCATCGTGGGCCAGAACGTCCCGTTCAAGACGGGCTCCTACGCCACCAGTGGCAACGGCGCGGACAACCCGTTCACCACCGTGGAGCGCAAGGACGTCGGCATCAGCCTCAAGGTCAAGCCCTACATCAACGAAGGCTCGACCTTGCGCCTGGAAGTGGAGCAGGAGGTTTCGGACATCGCGCCGTCTGTTTCCGGCGTGGACTCCTCCGACCTGATCACCAACAAGCGCGCCTTGAAGAGCACGATCCTGGCGGACGACGGCGAGATCATCGTGATTGGCGGCCTGATCCGCGACAGTGTCCGCACCCAGCAAAGCGGTGTGCCATTGCTGCGCAGCATTCCGTATTTGGGTGCGTTGTTTCGCTGGAACCGCGACACCCAGACCAAGAGCAACCTGATGGTGTTCCTGCGCCCGACCATCGTGCGCAGCAACGAAGACCTTGCCGAGGTCAGCCGCCAGCGCTATGACGCGCTTCGGGAGTTGAGCAAGCCCGGCTCGCGAAAAAACAATTCGCTGCTGTTGCCCCGGGACGCCCGCCAGCTGTTCGAGTCATCCACAGATGCCGCGGCGGTTGATCCGCAACAGCGCTCGGGTGCCCTGTGACTGAACTGCAAGCCCCGTTGCCCTTTGGTTTCGCCAGGCGCCTGGGCGTGATGCTGGAAGGTGCGGGGCCGACGTTGAGCCTGGTCATGCGCCGCGATACACCGCTCACCACCGTGGCCGAAGTGCAGCGTCTGTGCGGGCGGGACTTGCCGATCCAGATACTGGAGCCGGCACAGTTCGCTGCGCGCCTGGCTAGCGTCTATCGCCAGGGCCAGAGCGCCGCCGAACAGGTCGCCCAAGGCCTGGACGAGGAACTGGACCTGCTCAGCCTGGCCGACCAGATGCCGCAGACCACCGACCTGCTGGAGCAGCAGGGCGATGCGCCGATCATCCGCCTGATCAATGCGCTGCTCAGCGAGGCCGTCCGCGAACACGCCTCGGATGTGCACCTGGAAACGTTCGAACAGTACCTGTCGGTGCGCATGCGCATCGACGGTCAGTTGCAGGAAATGCTCCGGCCGCGCCGGGAACTGGCGAACCTGCTGGTGTCGCGGATCAAGGTCATGGCGCGTCTGGACATCGCCGAAAAACGCGTGCCCCAGGATGGGCGAATGGCCTTGCGCCTGGCCGGCCACGAGGTCGATGTGCGGGTCTCGACCCTGCCTTCGGCCCATGGCGAGCGCGTGGTGTTGCGCCTGCTCGACAAGCAGGCCGGGCGCCTGGAGCTGCAGCGCCTGGGCCTGCCCGACGACACCTTGGCGAGTCTGCGCCAGTTGCTCGGCAAGCCCCACGGCATCGTGCTGGTCACCGGGCCCACGGGGTCGGGGAAAACCACCAGCCTGTACGCGGCGCTGAGCAGCATCAATGACCAGAGCCGCAACATCCTCACCGTCGAAGACCCCATCGAATATCACCTGCCGGGCATCGGCCAGATGCCGGTCAACCCGAAAGTCGACATGACCTTCGCTCGCGGCTTGCGGGCCATTTTGCGCCAGGACCCGGACGTGGTGATGGTCGGCGAAATACGCGACCGCGAGACCGCCGAAATCGCCGTCCAGGCGTCGCTGACCGGGCACCTGGTGCTCTCGACCCTGCACACCAACACCGCCGTCGGCGCGGTCACGCGGCTGGTGGACATGGGCGTGGATGCCTATCTACTGGCGTCGTCCCTGGCTGGCATCGTCGCCCAGCGTTTACTGCGTCGTCTGTGCCCGTCCTGCAAGACATCGTATGTGGCTGACGCCGCCACCTGCCGGCGCCTGGGCCTCGACGCCACTGCCGCGCCCCGGTTGTTCAAGGCCCGGGGCTGCGAGCACTGCCAGAAAGGCTACCGCGGGCGCTTCGGGATCTATGAGCTGGTCAATGTCAGCGCCGCCCTGTCGCAACTGATTCATCAGGGCGCCACCGAGCAGGTGCTGGCCGCCGAGGCGCGCAAGACCTCCCGCAGCCTGTTCCAGGACGGTCGCCAGCGGGTGCTGGAAGGCCTGAGCAGCGTCGACGAACTGCTGCGTATCACCCAGGAGGATTAGCACCATGCCGACCTTCGACTATCGGGCCGAAGACGCCCAGGGCCGCCGCTGCAAGGGCCGTGTGGAAGCCGACAGCCCGCGCCATGCTCGCCAGTTGCTGCGCGAGCGCGGCTGGCTGCCCAGCGAACTGGCTGAAGCCAAGGAACCGCGAACCTTGGGCGGGCGGCATGCCGGAGCGCGTTTGAGCCCGGCAGATCTGGCATTGCTGACGTTGCAGTTGTCCACGTTGATCCAGGCCGGCCTGCCCCTCGAAGAATCCCTGGGAGCGGTGGCGCAACAGAGCCAGAGGCGCCGCGTCGCCCACCTGCTGGCGGCGGTGCGCAGCCGGGTGATGGAAGGCCACGCATTGGCGACGGCCCTGAGGGGCTTTCCCCAGGCGTTCCCCGAGCTGTTCTGCGCCACGGTCGCGGCGGGCGAGCAATCCGGGCATCTGGGGCAAGTGTTGGAGCAGCTGGCGAGCTACACCCAAGCGCGGCAGGCATCGCGCCAGCGCATTCAACTGGCGTTGGTGTATCCACTGATCCTGATGCTGGCCTGTGTCGCGATTGTTGGCTTCTTGCTGGGCTACGTGGTGCCGGATGTGGTGAAGATTTTCATCGACAGCGGCCAGCCGTTGCCTTGGCTGACCCAGGCGCTGATCGCCGTGAGCGATGGCTTGCGCCGCTATGGCCTGTTGATGCTCGGTGCGCTGGCCGGGCTGCTCGGGCTGTGGCGTTGGAGCCTGCGCCAACCGGCGTGGCGCCTGCGCTGGCACCGTGTGTTGCTGCGGCTGCCGGTGTTGGGCGAAGTGCTGCGGGCGATGGAAGCGGCCCGATTCGCCAGCACCCTGGCGATCCTGAGCAAAAGCGCGGTGCCGTTGGTGGATGCCTTGCACATCGCCGCGCAGGTGATCGGCAACCTGACGATCCGCGCCCGCATGGCCGACGTCGCCCGTTCGGTCCGCGAAGGCGGGACGCTTACGCGTGGCCTGGAGCAGGGCGGCGATATCCCGCCGTTGATGCTGCACATGATCGCCAGCGGTGAGCGGGCCGGCGAACTCGACAACATGCTCGCCCGGGCCGCCGAACAACAGGAGGCCAGCCTCGCGGCGCGCATCGCGCTGGTGGTGAGCCTTTTCGAACCGGCCATGTTGGTGCTGATGGGCGGCGTCGTGCTGCTGATTGTCATGGCCATTCTCCTACCGATCCTTAGTCTCAACCAATTGGTGAATTGACCGATGAAACTCCAAAGCAACCGATCCGCACGTCATCCACAACGCGGCTTCACCCTGATCGAAATCATGGTGGTGGTGGTCATCATTGGCGTGCTGGGCGCCATCGTGGTGCCGCAGTTCATGAGCCGCCCCGACCAGGCCAAGGTGACGGCCGCCCGTACCGACATCCAGGCAATCGCCACGGCCCTGGAAATGTACCGTCTCGACAACTTCCATTACCCCTCGACCCAACAAGGCCTGGAGGCGTTGAGCAAGCGCCCGTCCGGCACGCCCGTGGCGAGGAGCTGGAACCCTCAGGGTTATCTGAAAAGCCTGCCGGTCGATCCCTGGGGCACGCCCTACCAGTACCTCAATCCCGGGCACAAATCCCTCGATGGCGGCTATGACCTCTACTCCCTGGGCGCCGATGGCGTGTCGGGTGGTGAAGGGATGGCGGCCGACATCGGCAATTGGGTCGAGTGAACATGCAGCATCGTTGCCGGGGTTTCACCTTGCTGGAGCTGATGGTCGTCATCGTCTTGATCGGCATCCTGGCGGGCATGGTCCGCTTCGCCACGGGACCGAGCCCGGCGCGTGAAGCCCGGCAGCAGGCCCGGGAATTTGCCGCAGTGGTGCAGCAGTTGCGCGAGCGGGCGGTATTGGACGGGCAGGAATACGGGGTGCGTGTGCAGCCCGACGGTTATCAGGCGTTGCGGCTCGAAGCCCAGGACTGGACGGCGGTATCGGCGTTGCATCGATTGCCCGAGGGCCTGACGCTCGGGTTGGAGCAGGAGGGTCACGTCCTGCGCCTCGACGACGTTCAAGGCCCACCGCAGTTGCTGATGCTCAGCAGTGACGAGATCAGCCCGTTCAGGCTGCTGATCAAAGTCGCTGGGCAGGCGATTGCCCGGGTCTCGAGTGATGGTCTGGCGGAGCTGCTGATCGATGAGTAACGCGCGCAGGCAGGCCGCCGGTTGCCAGGGTTTCACGCTGTTGGAGGTCATGATTGCCCTGGCGATTTTCGCGACGCTGGCGGCGGCCGTGCTTTCGGCCAGCCAGTTCGTGCTCAAGCAAAGCGCTAGCCTGGAGGACCGTCTGTTCGGCGCCTGGCTGGCGGACAATCAGTTGAGCGAACTGCGCCTGCAAGCTATCACCGCGCCCGGACAACAGCGACTGAGCCGGTACCTTGATCGCCGCGATTGGGTCTTGCAACAGCGGATTGCCCCGGCCCGTGATGGGCGGCTGTTGCAGGTCGAGATCCAGGTTAGCCGCGGCGATAGCGCGACCGTCGCGCACCGCACCATTGGGTGGATCCGAAGCCATCATGAATAAGCAGTCGGGTTTCACCTTGTTGGAGCTGGTCATCGCCATCGCCATTTTTGCCTTGCTCGGCCTGGCCAGTTGGCGGCTGTTCGATGGCGTGGTGCGGACCCAGCAGGGAGCCGGTCAGCATGAGCGCGACATCCGGGCCTTGCAGCGTGCTGTCGGCGTGATCGAACGGGATGTGTGGCAGGCGGTTGTCGACTCGGTCGTGCTCGCGCCGGGGCACCTGCGGTTGCAGCGCAGCCATTGGCGCAATCCATTGGACCAGCCGCGCAGCGAACGGCAAGCGGTGAGCTATCAGCTCCAGGGCGGTGCGTTATGGCGCGAGAGTGTCGGTGAAGGCACGACGCTTGCGCAGCGGCAGAAACTGCTCGACGACGTCCACAGCCTGAGCTGGCGCGTATTCGATCGCCAGCGGGGCTGGCACCGCGAAACCGCGAGGGGCAGCGCGCCGCTGGCGCTGGAATTGATCGTGTCGGCGGGGCGTTTCGAGCAGGTCCGTCGAGTGTTGCTGTTGCCAGAGGCGCTGCCATGAAGCGCCAACGCGGCGTGGCGCTGATCAGCGTGCTGCTGGTGCTGAGCCTGGCCTTGCTGCTGGTCGGTGGCCTGTTGCGCAGCCATCGCCTGTTGTTGCACAGCAGTGCGCAGCAACTGCAACAGGTCCAGTTGCGGCAACTAGGGTTGGCGGGTGAAGACTGGGCGCGGGTGGTGTTGGAAGGCAGTGGGATCACGTCGTCCGGGCCCGTTGACCTGAGCCAGGATTGGGCTCGGCTCGAGCCCGTGTTGGAGGTGGACGGCGCCGAGCTGCGCATCGCTATCGAGGATTTGTCCGGGCGCCTGAATCTCAACACGTTGCTGGCGCTGGGGCAAATCGATCAGGTCAGCCTCGATCGCTGGAGTCGCCTGCTGGCCTTGCTGGATCTGCCGCCACTGACGTTGCCCCAGGTCGGGCCGGTTCAGGAGTTGAGTCAACTGCGTCTGCTGCCGGGCGTCGACGGCCAGACGCTGCGGCGCCTGGAGCCTTGGGTGGTGTTGCTACCCAAGGACGCGCGGCTGAACATCAATACCGCCTCGCAGCGTGTGCTGATGACCCTCGATGGGATGGAAGCCGGGCCCACCCAGGCATTGGTCAACCAGCGTCGTCACGCGCCATACGCCAGCGTGCAGGCGTTTACCAACGACCCGTTGCTGTCCGGAGTCGGCCTCAACGGCCATGGGTTGGGCGTGGGCAGCCGCTGGTTTCGAATCACTGTGAGCGTGATCCATGCCGACAGCCGTCTGCGCCTGACCTCGGATATCGAGCGCGATTCCGTTAGTGGACGCTGGACGGTTCGTCAGCGTCGTTTCTTACCCTTCAACCCCAGCGAGTTTCCTTGATGAAAGCCTGGCTTTACCTGACCGCCGAAGGGCTGGACGCGCCTTGCGCCAACTGGCCGTGCTGCGTGTGGTCGCCAACCGGCGAGCGTCGTCGCCTGCCGTTGCACGAGGCGGCCGGCGAGTTGAACGGCCGGCCCGTCGATGTGCTGTTGCCAATGGAAATGTGCAGTTGGTTGCGCAGCGATCCGTGGCCCTCTCGACGCCAGCCCCGATCCCAGGCCCTCGCATTCGCCATCGAAGAGCAACTGAGTGAAAACCTGGAGGCGCTGCACATCAGCATCGGCCCGCGGGACCGTCAGCACCGCTATCCGCTGATGGTGACGGCGCGGGCGCGGTTCCAGGCGCTGTTGGCGCTGCTCGCCGAGCAAGGCATCGATACCCGTGCGGTGCATGTCGATGCGGATCTGATTGCTGATGACCAGGCGTTTGGGGTGCGCTGGTTCGGGCGCTGGCTGTTGGGTGGAGGACTGTCGGCGCGGTTGTCGTTGTCGGTACAAGGCTTGGCAACGCTCAAGCCTGGCTTGCCTGAGGAGATGCACTGGCTGGACGAGGACCGTGATCGCCAAGGCATCGATGAGTGGCTGTTGAGCACGGGCGGACATCCCATTGACCTGTTGCAAGGCGAGTTCCGTCGGCGCCGCCAACCGCTGCCGTGGCGAGGCACCTCGGTGGCTGCGCTCGGCGCGTTGATGCTCACCTGGGCCTTCAGTGAAGCGCGCATAGGCTTTCTTGAAAGTGAAACCCGGCGTCTGTACGTCCAAAGCGAACAGCGATTCAGGTCGTTGCATCCGGAGCAGGAGCGGATAGTCGATCTGGCGGCGCAGTTCCAGGCATTGCAGAGCCGTCGTGGGCCAGGTCCGGACACTCAGGTTGCGCGTCTGACCCGTCTGACCGAGCAGGTCATCGGTGCCAGCACCGTTGAGGTGCAGCGCATCGTTTTTCGCGAAGGCGAAGGCTGGAAAATCCAGCTGACGGCGAACAGTTTTGTCGAGCTTGAACAACTGCGTGAACGCGGACAGCAAAACGGATTGCCCGTCTCCCTGGGCAGCGCCAGCAAGCAAAACAACCGCGTGCAGGCCATCCTCACACTGGAGAGCCGTTGATGAACATCGATGGATGGCGTGTCTTGAAACAGGCCTGGGGAAACCTGTCGCGCCGAGAGCAAGGTTTGTTGCTGGGGCTTGCCGGATTGTTGTCGGTGGCGCTGGCCTACACCGCGATTTGGCAACCGACCCGGCAACGACTGGAAGTTGCCGAACGACAGCATCGCCAACAAGCCGAACTGAACGCCCGGATCCAGCGCGCCGAACCCAGCCGGGAAACAACGGCCGGCACTCGGCCCTTGTCGGTGCGCGTCAACGAGAGTGCGACGGCGACGGGGTTGGACATAGCGGAAATGGAAGTCGATGGCGACTCGTTGCGACTCACCGCCAGTGGTGACGCGAGTGCGTTGCTCCAGTGGTTGGATCAACAAGAGCGGGAGGGCGCGGTGTTGCAGTCGCTGACTCTGGAAGCTGAGAATGGTGTGCTGGGTGCGCGGGTGGTTTTACGTCAATGACCGACCGAGTAAACAACAATTTTGGCCAGGCGCATGGGCTCTTGTGGCGAGGGAGCTTGCTCCCGCTGGGTGGCGCAGCCGCCCCAAAACCAGACGCCGCGATGCAACAGGTGAACCCCGCCAACCAGTTTGCGACTGCTGCGCAGCCGAGCGGGAGCAAGCTCCCTCGCCACAAAGTGTCCGCGCTGTCCCTGGTTTGGGTCGTGAAGTCGTGAGGGCCTAAACCTGCACATTCCCCGGCAACAACGGCAGTTTCGCCAGCTTCACCGCCACGCACAACGCAATCACCAGCAAGCCACCAATGAACAAACCGATCCCGTTCCAGCCGCCCAGGTGCCAGGCCACGCCGCCCGCCGTCCCTGCAACGCTGGACCCGGCGTAATAGCTGAACAGGTAAAGCGACGAGGCCTGGCCCTTGGCCTTGAGAGCGCGGCGGCCGATCCAACTGCTGGCCACCGAATGGGCGCCGAAGAAACCGAAGGTGAACACCAGCATGCCCAGGATCACCAGCCACAGCGGCGTGGCCATGGTCAGCAAGAGGCCAGCGAGCATCAGCGCGATGGTCGCCCAGAGCATTTTGCGCCGACCGAGCTTGTCCGCCAGTGCGCCGACTTTTGCCGAGCTGTAGATACCCGACAGATACACCACCGACAGCAACCCGACGAAGGCCTGATCCAGATGATAAGGCTCGGCCAGCAGGCGATAGCCGATGTAGTTGAACAGCGTCACGAAGGCGCCCATCAGCACGAACGCTTCGAGAAACAACAGCGGCAACCCGGCATCGCGAAAGTGCAGGGTGAAACCGTCCAACAGACTGCGCGGGTGCAGGGAACGGGGACGGAAGTTGCGTGACTCGGGAAGAATCCGCCAGAACACCGCCGCCGCAATCAGCGCCAGGCCACCTACCACCAGCATCGCGGTGTGCCAACTGACGAAGTCGATCAGGACCCCGGCGATCAGGCGTCCGCACATGCCGCCGATGGCGTTGCCGGCGATGTACAGCCCCATCGCCAGGCCGATGTGCTTGGGGTGGATTTCCTCGCTCAGGTAAGTCATCGCCACCGCCGCCAACCCGCTCAACGACAGCCCGACCAAGGCGCGTAGCAGCAGTACACCGTCCCAAGTCGGCATCATCGCGCTGGCAATCGTGCACAGCGACGCGGCGAACAGCGCCGTGACCATCACCGATTTGCGGCCGATGCGGTCGGAAATCGGACCGGTGATCAGCAGGCCGATGGCGAGCAGGCCGGTCGCCACCGACAAGACCAGGCTGCTCTGCGCCGCGTTGATGGAAAACTCCTTGGACAGCAGCGGCATCATCGGTTGCACGCAATACAACAGGGCGAAGGTCGCAAAGCCACCGCAGAACAGCGCCAGCACTGTGCGCATGAACATCGGCGTGCCTTTTTCGATGTAGATGTCCTTGAGTTCGACGGCGACATCGTCCTGCGCACGCGGCGGGATTTCATGGGCCAGTGGAGCGACGGCAATTTTCACAGTGGACCTCGCAAGGACTCGATCAGGCAGGCAATGAAAAAAGCATATAGCCGGCTAATGTTTCTATCCAATATATTGTTCGACCTGTTTAAGTCGTTAAACGACCTATTGGATGGCCCATGGAACTGCGTCACCTGCGTTACTTCATCGCTGTGGCCGAAGAACTGCATTTTGGCCGGGCCGCGTTGGCCCTGGGGATCTCCCAACCGCCGTTGAGCCAGCAGATCCAAGCGCTGGAGCAAGAGATTGGTGCGCGGTTGTTCGAGCGTACCAATCGTCGGGTCGAATTGAGCGAGGCCGGGCGGTTGTTCCTCGAGGAGGCGCGACGGGTACTGGCCCAAGTCGAAAAGGCCGCCGACGTAGCCCGCCGTGCCCAACTGGGGGAGCTGGGCGAACTGAAAATAGGCTTCACCTCTTCGGCACCGTTCAATTCCACCATCCCCCTGGCGATTTTTTCATTCCGTCAACGCTTCCCGGCGGTGCACCTGAACCTGCGGGAAATGAGCAGTACCCAAGTCGCCGACGCACTGCTCGATGAAGTGATCGAGGTGGGCATCATGCGCCCGTTGCCCTTGCCCGATACTCTGGTCGAAATCGAACTCAGCCGCGAACCGCTGGTGGCCGTGCTCAGCGCCAAGCATCCCTTGGCCCAAGGCAATGAAGACGGTCTGTTCCTCTCAGCCTTGGCCCAGGAACCGTTCGTATTTTTCCCCCGCAGCTACGGCAGCGGTCTCTACGCTCAACTCCTGAGCCTGGCCCGTGACGCCGGCTTCAGCCCCCATTTCGCCCAGGAAGCCGGTGAAGCCATGACCATCATTGGCTTGGTCGCGGCGGGGCTGGGCGTTTCGGTATTGCCGGCGTCCTACCAGCGGATGCGTATCGATGGGGTGGTTTATCGCCCGCTACTCGACCCGGCGGCGGTGTCGGCGGTGTGGCTCGTGCAGCGCAAGGACCAGCGTTCGCCGATGGCGGCGGCGTTTGTGGCGTTGTTGACCGATGGGGTGGCGTTACCTGTCTGGGCTTGAGGCTTGCTGTTGCCAGGCGCCATGGCAGCATCCACCCTTGGCCGGCATATGAAGATTGCTTTAGTTTTCCAACGTCTCGGCCGATATTCAATTGTTCGACCAACCCAATCATGGAGAAACAGGATGTTCAAGCAGTTGACCTTTACCGCCTTGCTGGCAGTCGCCGCGCTGACCACAGGGTGTGCTTCGGTAAAAATGGCGGATGACACCCAGGATGCGCAGGCGAAAACCTTCCAGACTGTCCCTGACAAAGCGAATATCTACGTTTACCGCAACGAGAGCATGGGTGCCGGGGTAAAAATGCCGGTAACACTCAACGGCAAAGCCGTCGGACAGACCGTTGCCAAGTCGTATTTGATGCTAACGGTACCGGCTGGCCAGCAGACGCTGGTCTCATCTGCGGAAAACGATTCAGAGCTCAAGCTCAGCGCAGAGGCCGGCAAGAACTATTTCGTCTGGCAGGAAGTGAAAGTGGGTTTCATCAAGGCTCGTAACAACCTGCAGGTCGTCGATGATAAAACCGGCCGTGCCGGCGTGGCGGAAAGCAAGTTGATTCAAGCGCAATAACCCGGCTGTCTTGATTCGTGCTGTTTGAGAGGGCGCCGAAAGGCGCCTTCCTCGTTCATGACTCCATCATGAACCTGGGGAGCTTTCTCTTTCGGTCATCCTCCAGACAGTCGCAGGCTTGTTGATTTGATAGTGGGCGCACTTGTCATTTTTTTATTGTGAGGAACGCCAGGATTGCCTCACTGGTCGCTTGCGTTTGCTCCTCCAGCACCCAATGGCCGGTATTGATCAATATCAATGAATGCGGTTGCGTTGCGATGCACAGGGCCTGCTCGGCCAAGGTTTTTCCTCTCGAGTGGTCGCCGCCGATGGTGAGTAGCGGAACAGTCAATTTATGCTTGGCAAACGCCAGGTTGTCGTTCGCGTCATGCTCTATCCAGGCTGCATAAAGCTTGAATGCCGCTTCCATGCGGCCTGGCCGGGCGTAGTCGTCTACCAATGCCTGTCGCACCTCATCGGACACTTTATCGTTGCCCTCGAATACAAAGTCATCAAAAAACATATCCAGGTAGGTTTTTTCATGCCCTTTGATCATGCCAATGGCCGCTTTGCCAAAGAAGCGAAAATGCCATTTGCTGGTAGTGCCCGCAGCAGGGTTTCCGTTATAAGCGTTTTCCCACCCGGGGATGCCTGGAATGAACCCATCCATCAATACGATGTGTTTCGTTTCATCCGGATACAGTGCCGCGTAGGCGTAGGCAACGATTAAACCCATGTCGTGACCTACGATATCGACCTGCTTGAAACCCAAGAGCGTTATCAGCCCATGTAAGTCATGCGCCATGCTTTTTTTATCGTAGCCACTGGCTGATACATCAGTTGCCCCCGCTCCACGATAATCAGGAATCACGGGCGTATAACCGGCACGCACCAACGTGCCCATCAACGGTTCCCAACTACGCCAACTGCCCGGAAAACCATGCACCAGCAAAATCGGGTGTTCACCGTCACCGCCCATAAGGTAGTGGAGGCGAATACCGTTCACGCACGCATAGCCATGTATAAATTCCGCACCGTCGACCACGACGCTGCCTTGTTCCGCAGAAGGTGATGTGGAGGGGTGTTTGCGAGACATGGCTGTGCGGCCCGACCAGGCTATTGTGCTCATCAATTTTTTATCCATGTTTGGACCAGATTAATTTTCTTGAGATGCGAGTTGCAGCTCATGAGGTCGAACAGTTTTATTGAGCGTTGACCTGGATAACGGCTAAAAGCCTGAAGCGATTGCGAAGCCCATCGAAACTGTCAGAGTTAACAGTTCCGACAAGCGGCAAAGAACGCTGCTTCGATTGGTATCAGCAGGGCAGGGGCGGGAAGGAAAGTTGTGTCAAATACCCTTCGATTGTAGGAAAACGCACATTTCCAGTTACGACGCTTCCGATTCGTTGCGCAGACCACTCCGCAGGGGTTGCGACTCACCCGCGCTGCAACGTCTCATTCATCATTCCGAAGCCGCCGGCTCAGCGCACCTTCCCCGTGCAAGGGATGCAGCCTGAAGCCCATGAATGAGGTCCCTGGAAATGCACTCATCTTTGGATGCCCCCTACACCAACGAAATCTCCCATGAAGCTCTTCGTCATCTGGATGACTTGTACTTGGAGCCCCGGCTACTTGAGGGTTACGGCGAAGACGTCGCGGCATTCGTGAGTCGACAAAAAGCCTTTGTCGAAGCTCATCCGCCAATCGCCATCTACCGAGTGGCCACCGAGGGCAGCCAGACGCGGGACGGCGGAACGATCCAGCAAGTGTCATCGTCGTTGACGTTCACCTTGGACAATGGCTGGAAAGTACGCGCCGCGCAGAAAGGCGATGAGGTGGTGTACGCCGATGGCAGCACGGCACGGATCATCACCGGCGCTGGGAAAAACAATAGCGACATTGCGCTGGTCGGCAGTCGCCTGAGCAATGGTGACGAGATTATCAATACGCTTCAGAGGCGTTTCATGATCATTGTGCGGGAGGGGGTGCCGATGGCGGAGGATTTTTTGCCTGCTCTCAAGCTGGCGGAGGTTCATCGCCTGCACCCGAGTACGATTTAGGATTATCTTTTGTGAACGAGGGCTGCCGACCAGCGAGAGCAAGATTCTTGCTTGGCAAACGGGCTGCCGGATATTTCCAAACAGGTTGAAGAGCACCATGGCGCCAAGCCCAGAACTTGTGGGAGCGAGCGTGCTCTCGATGATGGCAGTGCAATCGACATCTACGCCAACTGAACCACCGCTTTCGCGAGCAGGCTCGCTCCCACAGTGGACCTGGGGTGTCGGCAATGTTTGGGTGTGCCAATGAACCCTGTGGGAGCTGAGCTTGCTCGCGATGACGGCGGCACATCAGCCTCATCGGCGCTGCCCCACCGCTATCGGCCCTGGAGCTACCGAAGGCCGCGATCTTTTTGGGACTAATTATCTGAGGAAAGATCGCAGCCTCGTTGCACTCGTCAGCTCCTACCGCTCCTACACAGCTCCAGGTGCTTTTTATTGCACCTTCGCCAGATCCCCTTTCAACGCAACGCCGGCCATGATCGCGCCGGCGTGGCATTCGTAGGTGGTGGGGTCTTTGCGTTCGTTGCTTTTGTAGAAGCTGACGATGTTGGTGACGGCATTGGCGCCGGCATTCTTGGCGGCTTGGTGCAGGCTGATCAGGGCCGATTGCAGCACCCATTCGCAGGCCACTTCATCGGATTTGTTGAAGGCGTTGGTTTTCTTGTTGGTCACCGCACCAGGGCTGACCACGGTGACGTTGCCGGCCGGTTTGTTGCCGGCCAGGTAGAACTTCACGCTGCCGTCGATCTTGCCGGTGCGGATGGCTTCGGCGACGACTTTGTCGAACGGCAGGAACAGTGCAGTATCACGGGCCTGGCTGAGGCTTGGCAGGGTGCTGAGCAACAGGGCGGCGGTCACGGCGATTTTCTTCAACGACATCATGGTCTCCTTGACGAGGGGTAACGGGGTTTTGAATCCGATTCAGTGCCAGCGGCGGAAAATCAGCGAGGTGTTGACCCCACCGAAGGCGAAGTTGTTGTTCATCACGTATTCATGGCTCATCGGCCGGAATTCGTTGCGCAGGTAATCGAGCTTGCCGCACTGGGGGTCGACTTCATCAAGGTTGAACGTGTGCACGTAGAGGTCGCGGTTCAGCATTTCGATGCTGAACCAGGACTCCAGCGCTCCGCAGGCGCCCAGGGTGTGGCCGAGGAAGCTCTTCTGCGAGCTGATGGGCATGTGTTCGCCAAACAGGCTGCTCGTGGCCTGGGTTTCGGCAATGTCGCCCTGTTCGGTGGCGGTGCCATGGCCATTGACGTAGCCGATGGCCGAGGGTTCGAGGCCGGCGTCTTCCAAGGCCAGTTCCATGGCCCGGCGCATGGTGATCAGTTCGGGACGGGTGGCGTGCTGGCCGTCGGCGTTGCTGCCAAAGCCGACGATCTCGGCGTGAATCCGTGCGCCCCGGGCCAGGGCGTGCTCCAGTTCCTCCAGTACGAGCATGCCGGCGCCTTCGCCGATCACCAGGCCATCGCGACCTTTGTCGTAGGGCCGCGGGCTGGTTTGCGGCGCATCGTTTTTCAGGCTGGTGGCGTATAGGGCATCGAAGACCATCGCTTCGGTCGGGCACAGTTCTTCCGCACCGCCGGCGAGCATCAACGGCAGGCGGCCGAACTTGATGGCTTCGTAGGCATAGCCGATGCCGTGACTGCCGCTGGTGCAGGCACTGGACGTCGGGATCAGGCGTCCGGTCAGCCCGAAGAAGATGCTGATGTTGGCCGCCGTGGTGTGGGGCATCATTCGCACGTAGGAGTTGGCGTTCAACCCTTCGGCCACGCTGTTGAGCAGCATGTTGCCGAACGCCTTGATCTCGTCGGTGCTGCCGGTGGACGAACCGCAGGACACGCCCATGCGCCCGTCCTTGATCGATTCGTCGCCCAGCAGGCCGGCATCGGCCAGGGCCTGTTCCGCCGCGCCCACCGCCAGGCGCGAGACCCGGCCCATGCTGCGCAGTTGCTTGCGGGTCCAGTGGGCCGGAACCTGGAAGTCGTCGATGGGCCCGGCCAGGCGGGTGTTCAGTTCGGTGAAACGGTCCCACTCATCCATGCGCCGGATGCCGCTGCGGTTGGCGGCGAAGTTGGCGGCGATGGTGTCCCAGTCGCTGCCTATGGACGTGATGCCGGCCATGCCGGTGACGACGACGCGCTTCATCAGCACAAGCCTCCGTTGACGGCCAGGACCTGCCGGGTGATGTAGCCGGCTTCGGCGGACATCAGGAAGTTCACCGCGCCCGCCACTTCTTCCGGGGTGCCCATGCGCTGGGCGGGGATCATTTTCATCAGTTCTTCCACGGGTACGTTTTCATCGAGCATGGCAGTGTCGATCAACCCCGGCGCGACGCAGTTGACGGTGATCTTGCGCTTGCCCAACTCGATTGCCAATGCCTTGGCCGCGCCGATCAACCCAGCCTTCGAGGCACTGTAGTTGACCTGGCCGCGATTGCCGATCAGCCCGGAAACCGAGGTGATGCAGACGATCCGTCCGGCGGCGCGGCGACGGATCATCGGCATCATCACCGGATGCAGCACGTTGTAGAAACCGTCGAGGTTGGTGCGCATCACCACATCCCAGTCGTCCTCGCTCAGGGCCGGGAAGGCGCCATCGCGGGTCAGGCCGGCATTGAGCACCACGCCGTAATAGGCGCCGTGGGTTTCCACGTCGGCTTCGAGAACGGCCTTGCAGGCGGCGCGGTCGGCCACGTCGAATTGCAGCACCCGGGCGTTGCGGCCCAAGGCCTGGATTTGCGCCTGGACCGTTTCGGCCTCGGCGCGGCCGCTGCGGCAGTGCAGCACGATGTCATGCCCAGCCTGGGCCAGGCGCAGGGCGATCGCGCGACCGATGCCACGGCTGGAGCCGGTGACCAGTACGGATTCAGTCATGACGGGTTTCCTGTTGCGGGCGGTTCATGAAGGTAATGGGCGGCCTGGGGCGGACGGAAGACATTGAGCCGGGCCGTGGCATGGATGCCTGGCGCGTGGATGTGGCATTCGAACACGCCCATGCCGTTGTCGTCTTCCAGGGAGCGCACGCCATGGATGCTCAGCTCGGTGCCAAGGGGAAAACAGTCGACGTTGCATTCGAACTTGCGGGTGCCGAGCAGAAAACCCAGCGCCACGGCATCGCCGCGTTGGCGTGCGTGGCAACCGGCAAACGCCGCGACACTCTGGGCCATCAACTCGATGCCGACCCAGGCCGGCAGTGCACCGTCGTCGCGGTTGAACAAGCCGCCGGACGTGACGGTGGCGTGGGTGTGGATCTGTTCGTCATCGAACGACAGGATCCGGTCGATGAGGATCATGTCGCCGGCATGGGGCAGCAGTTCGGCGAGCGGCCAGTCAATCATGGGGCGTCTCCGATAATCAGGCTGACGTTGTTGCCGCCGAAGGCAAATGAGTTGCTCATCAGGCGACGCGGGGTGGCCGGGTCCATGCGGGTGTGGATGGTGACCCAGTCCAGCGCCGGCAGGGCAGGATCGGCCTGGCCGTCCCAGACATGCGGCGGCAGGGCCAGGGCGGTGTTTTCGGTGCTCAGGGCCAGCCAGCAGAACGCCGCTTCCAACGCCCCCGCCGCACCGAGGGTATGGCCGGTCATGGGCTTGGTGGACGAGCAGGGCACGCCCGCCGGAAACAGCCCGGCCACGGCCTGGCTTTCCATGGCGTCATTGTGTTGCGTGGCGGTGCCGTGCAGGTTCAGGTAATCGATCTGGCTGGCGTCGAGGCCGGCGCAGCGCAGGGCTTTTTCCATGGCCTGGCGCGCGCCGCGACCGCTGGGCTCAGGCGCGGAAATATGGTGGGCATCGGAACTGGCGCCGTCGCCGAGCAAGGCAATCGGTACACCCTCGCCTGGCGTCTTGCTCATGAGAAACAGCACCGCTGCTTCGCCGATGTTGATGCCGCTGCGGTTCACCGAGAACGGATTGCAGCGCTCGTTCGACACCGCCTCCAGTGCGGAAAAACCGTTGAGGGTCAATTTGCATAAGCTGTCCACGCCACCGCACAGCACGGCATCGCACAGGCCCAGGTCCAACAGGCGCCGGGCGCTCATCAAGGCGCGGGCGCTGGAGGTGCAGGCCGTGGAAATCACGTAGGACGGGCCACTGAGGCCGAGCCAGTCGGAAAGAAAGTTGGCCGGCGCGCTGAGCTCCTGTTGCTGGTAGTCATAGCCGTCAGGGAAGCGTTGCTCGCGCAGGTAATGGGCGATGCCCTGGCTGGCCTCATCGATACCCGACGTGCTGGTGCCCAGGACGATGCCGATGCGGGCGCGACCGTAGGCCTGGATGGCCTGGTCGATCTCGGCGCGGATTTGCAGCCCCGCCTCCAACAGCAGTTGATTGTTGCGGCTGCGTTGCGCTGCCAGGGCCGGGGGGATGGACGCGAGTTCACCGGGCACCGCGGCGACCGGCAAGGCCCGTTCGGCCACCCAGCCAGCCTCGCTGCGCACGCCCGAGCAGTCGCCGGCAAACAGGTTGCGCGCGACGGTGTGTTTGTCGCGACCCAGGGCACAGATCACCCCGAGGGCATTCAAATAGGCGGTCATGGGCTAATGCCAGTCAGTAAGAGAAATAAAGCCGAGCAATAATCCTGTGGCGAGGGAGCTTGCTCCCGCTGGGGCGCGAAGCGGCCCTGTTTTGGGGCTGCTGCGCCCGAGGCGTCGGACCGACCCAGCGGGAGCAAGCTCCCTCGCCACGGTTTATGTGTTTTCCCGTGGTAGCCACTTGGCTGATCGGCATGAGTCATGGGGCGTTCTCGGTCAACGGTGTGATGCGGTAGCGCAGGCCTTGGGGCAGGCTCATTTCAAAATCCAGCGGTTGTGTGTAGCGCACCTGCCAACGATTCTCGAGGCTCCGTTGCGAGGCCTGTTGTCGCGCCGCCGGGTAGTTGCCGGGCAGCTCGACCTCAGGCGTCAGGGCGAACAGCAGGGCGGCGAACAACTCCCGGGCCTCGGCATTGGGGGGCAGCAGACCGTCGGCCTGCCACTGGCCATCGACTAGGCGCTGGCGGGCCAGGGGAATGCCCAACGGGTCCATCATCGACCAACGGATGCCAGTGCCTTCGCGCTGGACCACCAGCAACCAGTCCTGACGCTGGCCGGCCATTGTCCGCTCGACGTGCAGTTGCATCGGCAATGCCAGGGTTGGCGTGCGGGCGGGCAGTGGTGCCTGGCTGGCGCAGGCACTGAGCAGCAACACACAGGCGATCAACAGGCCACGGATCATCCTGCAGCCCCTTCGCAAGGCTTGCGCGCCACCACGTTGACCAAGGTTTCCTCACGTTCGCCAAAGGGCTTGGGCCGGCGTAGACCGAAGCGCTCCAGCAGGCCGAAATCCTTGGCGCGGCTCCACCACAGGTACGGGTAGGACACGTTGCGTTCTTCGAACTGGAACCCTTGATCGCGGATCATCTGCAGGTACTGCGCAGCACTTTTCTGTACGTGCATCGGGTGGCGGAACAGCCAGCGGATCACCCAGGTGTCGATGTAGGCTTCGGTGGATTCGGCGAACAGCAAATAGCCGCCGGGCTTGAGGACGCGGTAGAACTCGGCGAGGGCTTTTTCCTGTTCGACCAAATGATGGAACGTCTGGTGGCAGAACAGCAGGTCGACGCTGGCGTCGGGCACTGCCAAGGTCGCGCAGTCGCTGCCGATCAGCTCCACGGCCATGCCCTGGCGCGCGGCTTCCTCCCGGCTCAGGTCGAGGCTGTGAGGGTCGGCATCCACGCCGATCAGGCGTTGTGGTGCGAACGCCTGGCGCAGGTACTGGAACGACTTGCCCTGGCCGCAGCCGGCGTCCAGCAGTACCGGGTTGGTCGGCAGCGCGGTGCTGAACAGGCTGCGCAGGTCGTTGATCGCCACGCGCAACACATGGTGCTGCCAGGTGTGGCTGCGCAGGAACCAGAAGCCGAAGCGGGTTTCTTCGACGTAGTTGTCGCTCAGGTAGCTCATGGTTGCTGACTCGGCGCCGGGCTCGCGCAGATTTCCGAGAGCATGCGCAGGCGCCGCTTGGGTTCACTGACGAACGGGTTGCGCTGATCCCAGGCGTAGCCGGCCAGGATCGAGCTGATCATGCGGCGGATGTCGTCAGAGCCTTCAGTGTAGAAAATCACGTCCTGGAAGGTGCCGGCGTACCAGCCTTCGACGTAGCAGCGGAAGGTATCGACGCCGCGCTTGAGCGGTTCGGCGAACTCACTTTGCCAATCCACGCTTTCCCCTTGCAGCTGACGGTGGAGCACGTCGGCGGCCATGCTCGCCGACCGCATGGCAATGGTCACGCCGGAGGAGAACACCGGGTCGAGGAATTCCGCGGCGTTGCCCAACAGGGCAAAGCCCGGGCCGTGCAGCGTCTTGACGTTGGCCGAGTAGCCGCCGATGGTCCGCGCCGGAGTATCCCACACCGCGTTCTGCAGTACGCCGGCCAGGCTCGGGGTTTCGTCGATGAAACCGCGCAGGCACGCATCGAGGTCGTCGGTGCGGCCGGCGAAATGTTCCGCCGCCGCGACCACGCCCACCGAGCAGCGTCCGCCACTGAACGGAATGGTCCAGAACCACACGTCGCGTTTGCTCGGGTGGGTGGTGATGAGGATTTTTTCCCGGTCGAACGCCGGGGCGTCGATGCGATCCTCGATGTGGGTGAACACGGCCTGGCGCACCGGGAAGTTCGACGGCGCCTCGAGGTCCAGCAGGCGCGGCAGGACGCGGCCATAGCCGCTGGCATCGAGCACGAAGTCGGCTTCGACAAGGTACTCGCTGCCGTCTTCGCGCTGCACGCCCAGGCGTGGCTTGGCGAGGCTGAAGTCGGCGCTGGTGATCGCTTGGCCGTAACGGATTTCCACGCCTTGCAAGGCAGCCTGGTCGGCCAGCAACTTGTCGAAGTCGGCGCGTTGCACCTGGAAAGTCGTGGGCTTGCCGTTGCTGAAGGTCTCGCCAAAATCGAAGGCGCTGTAGCGTTCGCCCCAGGCAAACGCGGCGCCGTTCTTGCGCTGGAAGCCGGCGGCATTCACCGCGTCGAGCATGCCGGCTTCTTCAACGAAATCCAGGCAATGGGACAACAGGCTCTCACCGATGGAGAACCGTGGAAAATGCTGGCGCTCGATGACCAGCACATCGTGGCCCTTGCGCTTGAGCAGGGCGGCGGCGATGGCACCGGAGGGGCCGGCACCGATGATGACGACCTGGCGATATTCCGTTTCAGTGACAGGCATGGGGATTCCTTGAATATCCGGGGTCATCGTTGATCTTCTTGAGCAGGTATAGGGTGTTCCTGGCGCCCGACCCACGGCGCCAGCATGAAACTGAAGGCCAGCCCCAGGCTCACCGCCAGGCCGAAGTTACTCACCGCGGGTGTGCTGGACAATGCCAGCAGGCCGAACGACAGCCAGGTGGTGACCGCTGCCAGCAGGGTGCCCAGCAGGCTCACGGCGGCACCGCCGATCTGTTCGCGCATCAGGATCGCGTAATCGACGCCGATGGCCGTCACCAGCAACAGGCCGAACAGGCTGAACAACGTCAGTGGTTGTCCCAGCCAGCCGAGGCTCGCCAGGCTGCATAGCGCGGCCAGCAACGGCAGGGCAACGATGCGCAAGGCCGCGCTAACCCCGAAAGGCCAGATCAGCAGCAGCACAATCAGCACGCAGGAGGCCAGTTTCAACTCGGCGGCGCTGACCTGCGTGGCGGCGAAGACCTGGTTCAGGTCACCCAGGCGATCCACCAGTTGCACGCCCGGCAGGTCCAAGGCTTGCACGCGTAGCAGCGCGGCATCGTTCAAGCCTTGCAGGCTGATCATGGCGGCCACGCCTTGCGTCGTGGGGCCGAGCCAGAGTGTGCGGTACGGCTCGGCCAGGGGACCGGCCAGCGCGGCATCGATGTCTGTCACCGGCAAGGCCTGCAATTGCGCCAGCTCCCCTTGCAGTGCGGCGACCGGCACGCCCAGGTCAAGCAGCGGTTGCCAGAAGTCCGGCAATCGGGCCAGTGCTTGGCGCACTTTCTGCTGGTCGGCGGGCGGGCTTACCAGTTGGTTCAGTGACAGGTAGCCTTGGAGTTTTTCCAGGGCGATCAACTGGTCCAGTCGCTCGTTGAGGGCGGTCTGGCGCTCCAGCAGTTGGGGCTGATCATCGGCGCGGATCAGGAAGAACTGGCTGGTGGGCTGAAAGCCGGTGATGCGCGCGATGTCGCGGGCTTCGTCGGTGAGGTGCTGGGGCGTGCCGATCCATTGGCGGATGTCGTTTTTCGTGGTCAGGTGCCAGAGGCCGCCCGCGCAGACGCTCAGCAACAGCACCAGCAGCACCGGCGTGGGCACCCTTGCCAATAACGCTTGGCGGATCTGGAGCAGGCATTCGCACAGCCGCAGCGGCCACTGGGCCGGACGCAGGTCTGCGCCTTTGAGCAGCGCCGGCAACAGGCAGACCGCGGTCAAGTAGGCGCCGACCAGCCCGGCGGCGGAGAATATCGCGATCTGGGTCAGGGCCGGGAACGGCGTCCAGGCCAGGGCCAGGTAGCCGATGCAGGTGGTTGCCAGGCTCAGGCTCAGCCCCGGCAGGGTCAGGCGCAAGGCCGGCCAGCTGCGCCACGGCTTGAGGCTCCAGCTCTTGGACAGGTAGTGCAGCGGGTAATCCACCGCGACACCGATCAGGCTCGAACCCAGCACCAACGTCATCACATGCATGCGTCCGAACAACGCCACGCACGCCACCGCGCCGAACAGCATGCCCACCAGCACCGGCACGAACGCCAGCCACACACGCAGGCGCCGGAAGGCCAGCAACAGCAGCATCAAGATGCCGATGGTTGCACCACCGCCAACCCAGGTGATTTCCCGCGACGCCTGTTGCTGGCCGCTGGCGGCGTACAGCAGGCCACTGGCGGCCAGCAATTGCCCTTGGGCCTGGCTCGCCTGGTCGCGGCTGCGTTGCAGCAGCTCGGCCACTTGCAGCGGCAGGTTCATGTCGAACGCGTTGCCCTGGGCGCGGGCCCGCAGCATCACCCAGCTTTTACCGTCGGCATCGGCGACCAATGCACCGCTGCCGATGTCGAATTGGATCGCACCGCGTTGTGGCTGGCTGTTCTGGATACGCCCGGTCAGGCCCAGCCAATCGTCCTGGTTCGGCACCAGGCTGAAACCGCTGAACGGATCGAACAAGGCCTGCACCCGCTGCTGGATGAAGGCCTGGGGCTGCTCGATCAATTGCTCCCGGTCCGCCGCCGAGAGCATCGCCAGCCGGCCGTTGAGCAGTTGCGTGCGCAGCGCCGGCACGTCGGCCTGCAGCGTCCACTGCACCTTGTCGAACAGGCCGCTGGCCTGCCATTGCTCGCCCAGGGTTTGCGCCAGGGCGATGGCTTGCTGGCGATCGGTATGGCCGACCAGCACCAGCACCTCGCGGTTGAGCGGCTCCTGCATGCGCTGCTCGGCGATCAGCTCCAGGGCGTCGGGCGATGTGCCCGGCACCAGCTCCATGAGGTTGGCCGACAGCGGCGCGCCGTTGCGCCATTGCCAGCCGGCGAGCGCGAGCACCGCCAGCAGCAGGATCAGGAACAGCCGGGGCAGCATCCGTTCACTCGGCAAAATCATGTTGCTCCGCTTCGCTCAAAGGTTGCGCGGCGGTAGCGTCCAGCATGCGCAGCACGGTGCTGTCGCCCTGGGTTTCCAGCAATTCGATGCGCTGGACCAGTTCGCCGCCGTCGATGTTGATCTGGTTGAAGACTTGCTTGAGCAGCACCGAGCGCGGGGTCAAGGTGAGCTTCCACTGCTGCGGCTCGCCCGACAGGCTCAGCTCGAAATCCCGTTGCAGGCCACTGCTGTCGCCCTGCAATACCGCCAGGAACAGCCGGTTCTGCTCGGCGCCGGCACTCTTGTTCGGCAGCATTTGCCAGGCATTGCCGTCCCGCCGGGCGATGCCCTGGGCGGTGATGCGGTAGTCCTGTTGCAGCGGGGTTTGCAGCAACCACAGCAGCCCGTGGTTTTTCGCCAGCACGAAGCGGCCCTTGCTGGTGAGGGGTTGGGGCAGGGCGCGCAGGTGTTTTTCCTGGATGAACTGGCCGTGGATCACCTCCGGGCGGGCCAGCTGGTCACTTAATTGTTGTAGATCGAACGCTTGGGCCAGCGGCGACAGGCTGCACAGCAGCAGCCAGATGAACAGGCGCTTCATGACAGTTTCCTCTCGACGGCTTCGACAAAGACCCGTGGCGAGGCCAGCAGCATCTCGCGAGTGGCCATGTCCACGGCCACTTGCACTGAACTGGCCCGGGTGAAGCGTTCGCCTGTCGCGGCGTCACTGATCAGGTAATTGATCTTCAGCCGGTTTTCCCACTCCACCAGGCTGGCGCGCACGGTCAGGGCCTGGCCGAACACGGCACCGCGTACGTAGCGCAACTGCAGGTCGATCACCGGCCACGCATGGCCCGATTCGAGCATGTCGTTGTAGTTGTGGCCGATCAGGTCGAGCAGGGCACAGCGGGCCACTTCCAGGTATTTGACGTAATGGCCGTGCCAGACCACGTTCATTGAATCGACGTCGAAAAATGGCACCACGATCTGCGTGTCGACGTGCAAAACACCTTGGCTACGCATGCAGCCTCCAGTGTTGCTCGGCGATGCGTTGCAGGCACAGGCGCAGTTCGCCTTCCAGGGCGCGGTCTTCGATGACCGGCGGGAAATCCTCGGCCAGTTGCTGGTGCATGGCGGCCAGGGCCGGTGGCAGTGGACGTGCGTCTTCGGCACGGCTGCGCAGCCAGACGCCCTGGTTGGCGGCGAGCAAGGTGGCGGCGGCCACTTGTTCGGTCAGTTCCAGCACGCGGATCGCATCCCGGGCGGCGATGGTGCCCATGCTCACCTTGTCCTGGTTGTGGCACTCGGTGGAGCGCGAGAACACGCTGGCCGGCATCGTGTTTTTCAGGGCTTCTGCGGTCCAGGCGCTGGTGCCGATCTGCACGGCCTTGAAGCCGTGGTTGAGCATCGCTCGCTCGGCACTGGCGCCGGAAAGGTTGCTCGGCAGGCCATGGTTGTAGCGCTCGTCCACCAGCAGCGCGAGTTGCCGGTCCAGCAGGTCGGCGACGTTGGCCACCAGGTTCTTCAGGCTGTCCATGGCGAAGGCGATATGCCCGCCGTAGAAATGCCCGCCATGGAGCACGCGCTCGGCTTCGGCGTCGATGATCGGGTTGTCGTTGGCGCTGTTGAGTTCGGTTTCGATGAACCCGCGCAGCCAGCCCAGGCTGTCGGCCAATACCCCGAGCACATGGGGGGCGCAGCGCAGGGAATAGCGATCTTGCAGGCGATGCAGTGGCGCGGTCGGCGCGTCGATTGCCAGGTCCTTGCGCAGCCACGCGGCGACTTGCATCTGCCCCGGATGTGGTTTGGCGGCGAACAGGCGTTCGTCGAAGTGTTCCGGGTTACCTTGCAGGGCGACCACGTTCAGCGCGGTGATGCGGGTCGCCAATTGCAGCAGGTAGTCGGCGCGGGCGAAGGCCAGGCAGGCCAGGCCGGTCATCACCGCGGTGCCGTTCATCAGCGCCAGGGCTTCCTTGGGCCGCAGCACCAGCGGCGTCCAGCCCAGTTCACGGTGCACGTCGGCGGCCAGGCGGCGCTCGCCACGGAACATGACCTCCCGTTCGCCGGAAAGCGTGGCGGCGACGTAGGACAGCGGCGTCAAATCGCCGCTGGCGCCCACCGAACCTTCTTCCGGAATCAGCGGCAGGATGTCGTGTTCGAGAAAGGCCTGGAGGCGTTCCAGCAGTTCCACCCGCACCCCCGACACGCCGTGGCACAGCGACTGCAAACGCGCCGCGAGCACGGCGCGAGTTGCCTGGGCGTCGAGCAGCTTGCCCAAGCCGCAGCCGTGGAACGTGTACAGGTGACGGGGCAGGGCCTCGACGTGGTGCAGCGGCACGGCCACCACGCAAGAGTCGCCGTAACCGGTGGTCACGCCGTAGATCACGCCTTCCTTGTCCAGCAGGGAATCGAGGAATTGCGCACCCTTGGCGATGCGCAGGCGGAACGCCGGGTCATCCTGCAACTGCGTCGGTGCCTGGCGGTTGGCCAGGGCCAGCACGTCTTCAATGCGCAAGGGGCGTTCGCCGAAGGTTACCGGCTCAAGAGTGGGCATCGTCATCGGTCTTCCAGAAAGGGTAAAAGTTGAACCACTGTTGCGGGCCCTGGAGGCAGTACTGCGCCAGGCGTTCGGCGTAGCGGGCGGCCCAGTGGGCGATCACTTGCTCACGCTCGTTGCGCTTCCACGTCACGGCATCGGCGAAGGGTTCGAGGGTGACGCGATAGCGCCCCTCGTGCTTGAGGCACATCAGCAGGTTGACCGGGCATTTGAGCAGGCCGGCCAGCAACCACGGGCCTTGCGGAAATGCCGCCGGGTGACCCATGAATTCCACGGTCACGCTGCGCCCGCCGTGCAGCGGCACGCGGTCGCCGGCAATCGCCAGCCATTCGCCGCGCTCCAGGCGTTCGCTCAGCTGCAACATGATCACCGGGTCCAGTTCGCTGACCTGGATCAGCCGCAGGTGCGTGGCGCCGGCTTCGCCCAGCAAGCGGTTGAACTGCTCGGCGTGCTTGGTGTGCACCAGCACGTTCATGGTGACTTTCTCGCCCAGCTCGGCCAGGGCCCGGCACATCTCCAGGTTGCCCAGGTGCGCGCCCACCAGCATTTGTCCGCGGGCATCGCGCAGGTGATTGCGCAACAGCGCCGGGTCGACGATTTCGATCTGGTCGATGCTCAGCTTGCCGTTCCAGACGTCGAGTTTATCGAGCAGGGAATCGGCAAAGGCCATGAACTGCCCGAACACCCGCCAGCGGGTCGGGCGCAATTCGGGACGTGCGCTCCAGTCGGCCAGGCGTTGCTGGTATTGCCAGGCCGCCTGCCGGGCGCTACGACCGAAAATGAAGAAGTACAGGACGATGCCGTATAGCACCGGCGTCAGCAAGCGCCGGCCGAGCACCTTGGCGGCGAGGGCGGTGAGTTTCATCAGCCAGTAACTGCCGCGCTCCTGGCGGTCGGCCCAATGCTGTTTGTCTGCCTGAAGACTCATGCCCGCCACCGTCGCCAGAGTATCAGGGGAAAGCGCACCAGCATGCCGAAGAACAACCGGGTGTGCATGCTGGAAATCAGCACGTTGTCGTGGAACAGGCGAAAGTGCGAAACCCCATCCTGGGGGTAATGGACCCGGGTGTGCAGCCAGTGCATCGGCTGATTGCGCCAGGCCAGGCGCACGAGGATGTCCGAGTCGAAATCCATGCGCTTGCCGATGTTGGCCGAGTCGATCACGGCCAGGGTCGGTGCCAAGGGATAGACCCGAAAACCGCACATCGAGTCGCGGATTTTCAGGGACAGGCTGTTGATCCAGACCATGACGTGGGTCAGGTAGCGCGCATACAGGCGGCCTTTCGGCACGCTGGCGTCGTAGTGCGGATACCCACAGATCACCGCGTCCGGGTGGGCCCGGGATTGCTCGATGAACGTTTTCACGTCGCCAAGATCGTGCTGTCCGTCGGCGTCCACCTGCAGAGCATGGCTGAAACCCAGGCGCGAGGCTTCGCGCAGGCCGGCCATCACTGCACCGCCCTTGCCCTGGTTGACGGCCAGCCTGAGCAGATGCACCTGCTCGCCTTCGGCCAGCCGTTCCAGCACCGCGGCACACGCCGGGCTGCTGGCGTCATCCACCAGCACACAGGGCAGGCCGTTGGCGAGCAACGCCAGGACCACCGCCGAGATGGCGGTTTCGTGGTTGTAGACCGGGATGACGGCGCAGGGGTTATGCATGTTTTCTGCCCTTCACAAATCCATTGTGGCGAGGGAGCTTGCTCCCGCTCGAGTGCGAAGCGCTCGCTCTTGCAAAACCAGGGGCTGCTTCGCAGCCCAGCGGGAGCAAGCTCCCTCGCCACAGTGATTTGTGCAGATGCCTAAGCATTGTTGCCCCCCAACACAATCCGCCCACTGGAGCACGCCGCCGTGTCATTGCGGAAGGCAAAGTACAGCTTGCCGCGCTCGCGGTCGAAACGCAGGTGCAGCTGGATTTCATCGCCGGGGCGCACCAGTTGCTGGAATTTCAGCACTTCCATGCCGACAAATCGGGGCGGCAGGTCCAGCAGTTGTCGGCCGAGGCTCAGGGCCCAGTCGACCTGCACCACGCCCGGCAACACCGGCGCGGTGGGAAAATGACCGCTGAAGTACGCCAGGTCTGGCGGCACGATCAATTGCAGGCTCCACTCCCCATCGGTTTCGACTCGCTCCAGGACTTCGGGGCCTTTTGGACGTGGCGCCAGCAGCAGCGCCTCGACCTCGGCCTGGGGCAACTTGCCCTGGGCGTTGAGCGGCAACTGCCGCAGCCAGCGCCAGCGCCGTGGCAGGGCGAGGGTTTCGCAGTGGGCGCTCAGGTGCCGGCGCAGGCCCTCGGTAACGGCGCGTCTGCCCTGGTTGCGCAAGGCATGCAGGCCGGCATCACTCAGCGCCACCAGCGCGCCAAGGGAGGCACGATTCTCCTGCACCACGCCCAATCGCGCTTCGCTGACCCAGTCGTGGGCCACCAGTGCTTGTTCCAGCATCGGCAGGGAAATGCGTTTTTCTTCAAGCTTGACGATACGGTCCAGTCGCCCGAGCAGCTCGAAGCGCCCGTCGTCGGCGATCCGCGCTGCGTCAGCGGTATGTTCCACATGCCCGGCCGGCAGATAGGGCGAAGCGATCAGCAAGGCGCCGTCGCTGTCCTGGCTCAACTCAACGCCGGCAAAGGGTTGCCACAATCCGCCGCCCTGGCGCCAGGCGATGCCGCCGGTTTCCGAGCTGCCGAAAATTTCCGTCGGCCATTGTCCCAGGCGTCGCTGCAAGCTTTGTGCAGCCTCGGAGGGCAAGGCGCCGCCAGAGGAAAACACTCGGCGCACGCTGCTCAGGGCCGGCCAATCGAGGTTGTCGCCCATGCGCTTGAGCAATGCCGGGCTGGCGACCCAGGCGAACGCCGGTTGTTCGCGGCTGGCCCGTTGCAGGTCCTCGGGAAACGCCAGTTGCCGACGCATGAATGGACGCCCGGCGCACAGCGGCCACAGCACCCGGAACAGCAGCCCGTAGATGTGCTGGGCGGCCACGCTGCCGATCATGCAGGCCGGGCCGAGGTCGGCGCCCCACAGCTGTTCCAGGGCCTGGACTTCGTTACTCAACTGCCGCAGGGTTTTCTCGATGCGCTTGGGCTCGCCGCTGGAGCCGGAGGTGCACAGGCTCAGCCAACAGTGATCGAGGTTCAGTTCGGCGCCATCCATCGGTGCGTGTCGCACGTCGCCGGGATGGGTGTCGCCGGGCTGGTCGGTCAGCCACAGGTCCACGTCCGCCGCCCAGCGCTGACGTGTCTGCGCTTGCAGGTCGGCGGGCAGCAGGACCCGCACCCCGGCACGCCAAGCGCCGAGCAGGGCGATGGCCAGGTCGGCGGCATCGTCCAGGTGCACCGCCACATGCCGCGCGCCCCTGGCTTGCAGGCCGGCCGCCAGGCACAACGCCGCCTCCCGCAGTTGCGAATGATCCAGCGCCGGAGCGACCGTAACGGTGCGTTCCGGCTGAGCCCTGAGCAACATCTGCTCAAGTGTTATCCAATTCATGGGCGGCCTCTTACCCGTTGTCGTATGAGCCATTCAATGGCAAACAGCAGCCCCATCAATCCGTAGGAAATCAGGCCGGTGTACAACATCCACCAGCTCAGCGGCGCCCAAAGGGTCAGGGCGGCGGCGAGCAAACCGTTACACAGGAAAAACACACACCAGGCCACCGTGACCTGGCGGGTATACACCACGGCCTTGGCCGGCAGCTGCGGTTCGCGCAGGCGGGCCAGGCGTTCAATCATCGGCGGGCCGTATTTCAGGCTCAGGGCGAACAGCCCGAGCATGAACCCGCTGATCAGCACCGGGTACCAGCGCAGCAGGAGCGGGCTGTCGAACAGCGCGAGCAACACACAAAAACCGATCGCCGTGACAGCCATCCAACGGCTGCCGGCGCCGCCCTTGCCAAGCAACGCCCGGGCCAGCCACAGGCTCCCCAGCAGCAGCCCGAACTGCCACGGGGCGAAATGCTCCATGCCGAAATACACCGCAAAGGGGTACAGCAGGCCTGCCAGTAGCAGGCCGAGGCCAATCAGCCGGGTCATGCGGCCGGTTGGACCAGTCGATAGACCGCCTCGACCACGTCATTGACGGTGCGCACCGACTTGAATTCTTCGGCCGCGATTTTCTTGCCGGTCTGGCGCTTGATGTGATCGATCAGGTCGACCGCATCGATGCTGTCGATTTCCAGGTCCTGGTACAGGTTCGATTCCAGCGTCACGCGTGCTGGGTCCAGTTCGAAGAGTTCGACCAGGGCATCACGCAGGGTGTTGAAAATGTCGTCACGAGTTTGCATGGTCGGTCTCAGGCGCTTTTTGCAGTGACGAAGGCCGCAAGGCTTGCCACATTGCTGAAATGGTTACGGGTGTCCTTGGCGTCGGCGTCGATCTTGATGCCATATTTTTTCTGGATCGCCAGGCCAAGCTCCAGGGCATCCACCGAGTCCAGGCCCAGGCCTTCGCCGAACAGGGTCTGATGGTCGCCGATGTCGTCGATGCCGATGTCTTCCAGGCCAAGGGCTTCGATGATCAGCTGTTTGATGTCACGGTGCAGATCGCTCATCTTCGGCGAGCTCCTTGATGTAATAGTGATGCAAGAAATCGTTGAGCCTGCGCGAAGCCTGGGGTGGCGGGCCGAGCGCGGCGAACGCCTGTGGGTCTATATCGGCCCCGACGTGAAAACTGAAGTGCACGCGACACCGAGGGATGCGATACCAAGGTTCGGCCTTGGTCAGGGTCGTGGGGTTGACCTTGATCGTGACGGGCGTGAGGATTTTCGCACCCCGCAGGGCAATGGCCGCGGCCCCCCGATGAAAGGCCGGCACCTGGCCTGGCTGAGTGCGCGTTCCTTCGGGAAAGACGATCAGCGTCTGGCCATTTTGCAAGGCGTCGCTGGCGGCATCGAGCATGTCCATGCTGCCGTCGTTGCTGATGTATTGGGTAGAACGCAATGGACCACGGGTGAAAGGATTCTCCCACAGGCTTTGCTTGACCACGCAGTTGGCGTCGCGCACCAGCCCGATCAGGAACACCACGTCGATCAGCGACGGGTGATTGGCAATGATCATCTGTCCGGGACGCCCGAGCCGTTCGGCACCATCGATCTGGTAGGTGAGCACCCCGGTGCGGGCCATGAATCGGATAAAGAACCAGAACAACCGCCCGACGGTGCGACGAGCCCTTTGTCGGTGGGCCTTGGCATCCCCGGGCAACCAGGCCAGCAACGGGAACACCAGCAAACGCAGGCACAGCCCGCCCAGCCCGAACAGGGCGAAGCTGGCGGCGGTCGCGACCAGGCGCCAGTAATAGGCGTCGCGATGTTTGCCGGTCACCGGTTGCGTTGCCAGGTCCATACACGATTCTTCCAGGCATGTTGGCAGGTGGTTTCGTTGTTCAGCAGGGTACGCAACAGATCCAGGGCATGGGGCCAGTCGCTGCCAGGCGAGTGGTCGGCCTGTGCGGACAGGTCCAGTTGCCAATCGTCGCCCGGGGTCAGCAGCAGGCCCACGGCATAGGGAAAAGGCACGTCATTGACCCACGGCGCGTAGACCTGCGGCGGTTGTTCTTCGGTAATCACCAGCAACACCGCCGGCGAGCCTTCGTTCAACAGCGCTGCGGCCTCCAGCACGCCGTGCTCCAACCCATCGCCCGTGGCGGCCAGGGCGGTCATTTCGCTGGTTTCGCCGCGCATGATCGACCACAGGCCGATCACCGCGTTATGGACCGACAGGCTGAATTGGGTCGGCGACAAGGGCAGGTCGGCCGCCAGGTCCTTCAGAATCTCGAAAGTGCGCGGGGTTTCACCGTGACGGGAAATAAAGACCAACGGTAGGGCCGGACGGCCCTCGGCCAGTGGCCAGCCGACGCTGAAGGCCATCCGCGCCAGGCGACTGAGGCGCCGGCGTTGCATGGCGGGCAGGAACGAGACGTCAGGGGCGGCATCGCTGGCTGGCAATACGACCGGCTGTCGGCTCCATGCCTGCCAATCATCCACGCTTTCGAGCCCAGGGGCCCATGCGCGCCATTGGGCGATATTGAAATTGATCACAAACTTCACCCCACCCCTGCGGGCTTTTATTGTCACGGTTCAGTGGTTTGACCCGCGTCCAACCCTGCATGGCCTTGCGACCCAAGTGGCGCGCATTATCCCGGTGCGGTTGGCTTGTAGCAAATACTGGTTACATTTTGTCCAGCAAAAACGTACGGGTTGGTCCGCTCAGTGCCAGGCAAGACCATTGTCGCGATCATCGCAAGTTTGTCTGTCGGTTGTTCCTGTCATTGACTGGACTTAATTGACGCCTGAATCGTTGGAAAAGCCACCGTCGCTGTAGTCCTTCTACGCAGAAGGTAGCTAAGCGGTGTCGCGCCCTACTACACTCGGGAATCTTTGATACACGGAGGTTTTGACATGCGGCGTGTGGTGTTCAATCAGAAAGGTGGCGTGGGCAAGTCCAGCATCGCCTGCAATCTGGCGGCGGTCAGCGCCAGCGAAGGCTATCGCACGCTATTGATAGACCTGGATGCCCAGGCCAACTCCACTCAATACCTGACTGGCCTGACCGGCGATGACATCCCCATGGGCATTGCCGATTTCTTCAAGCAGACCCTGTCGTCCGGGCCGTTCTCGAAAAAGAACAAGGTGGATATCTACGAAACACCCTTCGACAACCTGCATGTCATCACCGCCACGGCGGAGCTGACGGACCTGCAGCCCAAGCTCGAGGCCAAGCACAAGATCAACAAGCTGCGCAAATTGCTCGAAGAGCTGGAGGAGGATTACGACCGGATTTACCTGGACACCCCGCCAGCCTTGAATTTCTATGCGGTTTCGGCGCTGATCGCCGCTGATCGGGTATTGATACCTTTTGACTGCGACAGTTTTTCCCGTCAGGCCCTGTACGGCCTGCTGGCGGAAATCGAAGAGCTCAAGGACGACCATAACGAAGGCCTGGAAGTCGAAGGTATCGTGGTCAACCAGTTCCAGGCCCGCGCCAGCCTGCCCCAGCAGATTCTCGACGAACTGATCGCCGAAGGCCTGCCGGTGTTGCCGGTGTACCTGAGCAGCTCGGTGCGCATGCGCGAATCCCACCAGGCTAGCCTGCCGCTGATCCACCTCGACCCGCGACACAAACTGACCCAACAGTTCATGGAGTTGCATAGCCTGCTGGAAAGCGCCTGAATCTGACCTGTGCAAAACCAAGATGTGGGAGCGGGCTTTGTGGGAGCAAGGCTTGCCGCGATGAAAACGCCGCGGTCTCTTGAGGACCGCAGCGCCTGGATCGCGAGCAAGCTTTGCTCCCACAAAGCTCGCACACATTTATCTCATGGCTTCAAATCCCCTGGCTGCGCAACCAGCTCATCAATTGAGGCAAGGGAAACGCCCCACTCTGGCGCGCCACCTCCCGGCCATCCTTGAACAGAATCAGGCTGGGAATCGAGCGGATCCCCAACTGTGCCGACAACTGCTGGTTGGCCTCGCTGTCGAGCTTGGCCAGCCGGCATTTGCCCGCCAGTTGCGCGGCGGCCTGTTCGAACACGGGCGCAAAGGATTTGCATGGCCCACACCAATCGGCCCACACATCCACCAGCAACGGCAGGTCGCCTTTGATCTGGCTGGCATAGTCGCCTTGCTTGAGTTCGAACGGCTTGCTCAATAACACCTGGGCCTTGCAGCGCCCGCACTTGGGCTGGTCGCCCAGGCGTTCGGCGGGTATGCGATTGAGCCCGTTGCAATGGGGGCAGGGGATCAGCATCAGGTCAGTCTCCAGAAAATCATTGGCACAGATTGAACACTATATAGAAACCACTGCAAAAACCTGTGGGAGCGGGCTTGCTCGCGAATGCGGTGTGTCAGACACCTAGATGTCGACTGACACACCGTCTTCGCGAGCAAGCCCGCTCCCACATTTAGTTCAGTGTTGCCAGTTATTTTGCGTTGGTCAGCGTGTTGTAGCTGGTCATCAGGTTGCGGTAGTCCGGGATGTGGTTGGAGAACAGGGTCGCCAGGCCTTCCACGTCGTTGCGCCAGTCGCGGTGCAGTTCACAGGCCAGGCCGAACCAGGTCATCAATTGCGCACCGGAGGAAGACATGCGGTCCCAGGCCGATTGACGGGTCAGTTCGTTGAATGTGCCAGACGCATCGGTGACCACGAACACTTCGAAACCTTCAGCCAGGGCTGACAGGGCCGGGAAGGCTACGCAGACTTCGGTGACGACGCCGGCGATGATCAGTTGTTTCTTGCCAGTGGCCTTGATTGCCTTGACGAAATCTTCGTTGTCCCAGGCGTTGATCTGGCCAGGACGGGCGATGTACGGCGCGTCCGGAAACAATGTCTTGAGCTCGGGCATCAACGGGCCGTTGGGGCCGGTTTCGAAGCTGGTGGTGAGGATGGTCGGCAGTTGGAAGTACTTCGCCAGGTCAGCCAGGGCCAGTACGTTGTTCTTGAAACGGTCCGGGTCGATGTCGCGTACCAGCGACAGCAGACCGGCCTGGTGATCGACCAGCAGAACGGCGGCGTTGTCTTTGTCGAGACGGTTGTAGGAAGTAGTCATGGCGTAGCCCTCATTAAGTTTTGTTTGCCGAAGGTTTCGGCGTGGTTAAGGTTTTGAATTCGGTGCAGCGATTATTGGGTGACTCATCTGGCCGAAGCGCCGGTTTGAATCCGTGTTGCGTTTCGATGGGTGTAGATTAAAACTGGCACCTTTGAAGCGCTAGACTGCGAAAATCAGCCTTAGCGTTCTATCTGGAGAACGATCATCGAAGACCTCAACACGCTTTACTATTTCACCCAGGTGGTCGAGCACCGTGGGTTCGCCGCGGCCGGCCGGGCGCTGGACATGCCGAAGTCAAAGCTCAGCCGGCGTATCGCCCAGTTGGAAGAGCGGCTCGGGGTACGGTTGCTCCATCGCACCAGCCGCCATTGCACGCTGACGGAGATCGGCCAGGCCTATTACCAGCGCTGCCTGGCGATGCGGGTCGAGGCCGAGAGCGCGGCGGAAGTGATCGAGCGCAACCGCTCCGAACCCCAGGGGCTGGTGCGCATCAGTTGCCCGACGGCGCTGCTCAACAGTTGGGTCGGGCCGATGTTGACCCGCTACATGCTCAAGTACCCGCGGGTGGAGTTGTTCATCGAGAGCACCAACCGCCGGGTCGACTTGATCCATGAAGGGTTCGATATCGCCTTGCGGGTGCGCTTTCCGCCGCTGGAAAACACCGACATGGTCATGAAGGTGCTGAGCAACAGCACCCAATGCCTGGTGGGCAGCCCGGCGTTCCTTGAGCGCTTGTCTTCACCGGCCTCCCCGGCGGACCTCAACGGCTTGCCCAGCGTGCACTGGGGCGCGGCGCAGCGGGAATACCAGTGGGAGTTGTTCGGCCCGGATGGCACCCGCGCGCTGATCCGTCACGCGCCACGCATGGTCACCGACGACCTGCTGGCCCTGCGTCATGCGGTGCTGGCAGGCATCGGCATCGCCCACCTGCCCACCGTGGTGGTGCGCGAAGACATCGCGGCCGGCCGGCTGGTGGAACTGGTGCCGGGCTGGACGCCGAAATGCGGGATCGTCCATGCGATCTTTGCCTCACGCCGCGGGTTGCTGCCGTCGGTTCGTACGCTGATCGACTTTCTGGCCGAGGAGTTCAGCCACAGTGATATGGCGTAGGACGGAGACAGTAATGCCACCGGATTCTCCTTGTGGGAGCGGGCTTGCTCGCGAAGACGGTGTATCAGTCAACATCTATGTGTCTGATACGCCGCCTTCGCGAGCAAGCCCGCTCCCACAGGAACTCACACTCCAGGCTTTTCCAAGGACATTTATCAAGGTTGCCATTCATCAGGTGCGCCGCACTGAAAAGCTGTCGCGGCCTCAAAAAGACACCACGTACCTGTTTGCAGACTCAGGAGGTCCCATGAGCCATCCTCAAGACCCAGCCACTCCCCAAACAGTGGACAACCCCAACGACGACGGCTTCGTCCTCGGCACCGCCGGCCGCGATGAAGACCCCAACGCCGCCCCGGCCTACGCCACCGACCGTCGCCATGATCGGGACGAACTGACCCCTGAAGACGCCCGCGGCATGCCCGGTTATCCCGAGGAAAAGCCGCCGGCAAAACCCAAGGAGAAGGGGGTTGAAGAGGCAGAGCCGGGGATCGAGACGCCTGAGCAGGGGAACGATAAGGTTGGGTGAGTAACCTGCGATAAATTGAAGATTGCCATCGCGAGCAAGCTCGCGATGACTCTCGTCCAGACATCCTGAATCCGTGGCGAGGGAGCTTGCTCCCGCTCGGCTGCGAAGCAGTCGTCGCTTTTGAGGTTTTGGGGCTGCTGCGCAGCCCAGCGGGAGCAAGCTCCCTCGCCACAAAGGCTGCGTAATCTCTCTTGCCGAGGTTATCGCAATTTACGATAGATCCAATCTGTGGTTAGCTCATCCATAGCAAAATGCGATGAGAAAAAATATGAGTCCCCTAATAGAACAAGTCGCCGCCCATTGGGAGTTTGTGTCTCCCTTGCTGCGTAAGCCCAGGAGCGAAGAGGATTACGACCGGTTGGTCGCAGCGCTCGATGAATTGTTGGAGTTGGTTGGCGAAGAAGAAGCCCATCCGCTGATGAGCCTGGTGGACATTATCGGTGAATGGATCGAGGCCTGGGATCATCAACACCGACCGATGCCCAAGGCCACTGGCGTTGAGGCGCTTCGTTATTTGATGCGCGAGCATGGGAAGAGCCAGAGCGACTTGCCGGGTGTCGGTACCCAGTCGGTGGTATCGGAGATATTGAGCGGCAAGCGTCAGCTCAATTTAAGGCAGATCCGCTGGCTGGCGGAGCGCTTCGGCGTATCGGTTGAGACCTTTATTTGATGGCTTGGCGCACTAACTGTGGCGAGGGAGCTTGCTCCCGCTCGGCTGCGAAGCAGTCGTCGCTTTTGAGGGCTTGGGGCCGCTGCGCAACCCAACGGGAGCAAGCTCCCTCGCCACAGGGGGATGCGCTATGTCGACTGGCGGGGTTCGACGTTGTCCAGTGCCCGGTTCGCCAGTAAAACGCTTAGTTCGATCAATTGCTGAATGCCTAGGGCGACTTGCCGCCTGGAGCCTTTCAGGTCGAATGCCAGGTCGCTGACCATGGCGTTGGCCGAGGCCAGGTTTTCGCTGAGGTTGGCGAGCAGGGTTTCGGTGTCGACGCCATTGACGACGGTGAACAGTTGGCTTGGATCGGCCTCGGGTTTGCTGGGTTTTGGGTTGAGGTAGTAGTCGAGGACGCGGTCAGCTGTTTCGTCGAACTCTTTTGAGTTCGGGTTGGCTGGGTCGGTATCTGGCGGGTTGGGGGTTGCTTTGAACATAGATGAAACTCCTTGATGAGTGGAGTCGTCCCCCGTCGCTGCTAAACGAAGAGGGTGGCGGCTGTACGCGGGTTAGCAGACCAGGCATCAAGGAACCCGGCGCACCGAAGTGCCCCACGCATAGCCGCCATAATGCTGACAAGTCGATGATGATCGACTGTTCGAATGGCGACGCTGGCGTGCCTTGATGTTGTTCGAGCTGCTAAACCCGATCGCTGATTTTCAGCGACGGGGAAACGATAAAGCCCGAGCCCAAGGCGCACAAGCCGGCGGATTCTGGCGTAGTTGTAGGCAATGGCGCAAGGCGGCGTAGCCTGCTCCTACGTGGTCCTACATCGAAATAAACGCGGTGATTGCAGGGCTCTTGTGGCGAGGGAGCTTGCTCCCGCTCGGCTGCGAAGCAGTCGTCGCTTTTGAGGGCTTGGGGCCGCTGCGCAGCCCAACGGGAGCAAGCTCCCTCGCCACAGGGTTATGTGTTTGGTGGGAGGTCTGTTTTAGCCAGGGCCTGCGCTACGACGAGCAACTGATCTCCAGATGTTTGCCCCATTCCGGCGGGCGCTCGGCGTAGCTGTCCATGCCCGGTTGTTCTTCAAATGGGTGACTCAAGACGGTGTGCAGGCGGCGGACTTCGTCGTAGTCGCCTGATTCGGCGGCGTCGATGGCTTTCTGTGCCAGGTAGTTGCGCAGCACGTACAGCGGGTTGACGGCGTGCATGCGGGCGCGGCGTTGGTCTTGATCGACGGGGCCTTCGCGGTTGACGCGGGCGGTATAGAGCTCGCCCCAGGCGTCGAAGCCCTTGAGGTCGACGAAGTCGTCGCGCAGGGTGGCAATGGCTTGCTCGGGCGCCTGGTCGCCGAGTCGACGGAAGAACAGGCTGTAGTCGACGCCGCTGTTCTGCATCAGTTGCAGCAGGCGTTCCACCAGTTTCTGGTCATCCTCTTCGGCGACGGTCAAACCGAGGCGGCGGCGCATCAAGTCCAGGTAGTGAGCCTGGTACAGCGGCAAGTACAGCCCGAGGGTCTCACGCAGCGCGTCGACGCTGATGAAAGGGGTCAAGGCCTGGGCCAGGGCGCTGAGGTTCCACTGGCCGATGGGCACCTGGTTGCTGAACGAATAGCGGCCCTGGTCATCGGAGTGGTTGCAGATGAAGTTGGCGTCGAAGTCATCGAGGAAGGCGAACGGCCCGAAGTCGAAGGTGATGCCCAGGATCGACATGTTGTCGGTGTTCATCACGCCGTGGCAGAAACCGTAGGCCTGCCATTTGGCAATCAGCTCGGCGTTGCGCTCGACGATTTCGCGGTACATCGCCAGGTACGGCTCCGGCTGCTCACGGCACTCGGCAAAATGCAGGTTCAAGACGTGCTCGGCGAGGGCTGCGTGCAGTTCGGGTTTCTTGGTGTAGTAGAAGTATTCGAAATGGCCGAAACGCACATGGCTCGGCGCCAGGCGCAGCACCATGGCGGCGCGCTCCTGTTTTTCGCGCCACACGGGGGTGTCCGAGCCGATCACGCACAAGGCGCGAGTGGTGGGGATGCCCAGGGCGTGCAAGGCCTCCGAGGCGAGGAATTCGCGGATCGAGGAGCGCAGCACCGCGCGCCCGTCGCCCATGCGTGAGAACGGCGTCTGGCCGGCGCCCTTGAGGTGCAGATCCCAGTGCTCGCCGGCCTCGTTGTACACCTCGCCCAGCAGCAACCCGCGGCCATCACCCAATTGCGGGTTGTAATGCCCGAACTGATGCCCCGAATACACCATCGCCCGAGGCTCGGTTTCAGCCCAGAGCTTGTGGCCGCCGAAGATCTCGGCGAACAGCGGTGCGTCGGCTTCAGCGGGGTCGAGGTCCAGCAACGCCATGGCCGCCGGGCTGGCGACCACCAGCCGTGGATTGTCGATGGGCTCGGGCAGCACGTGGGCCGAGAAACCGTCGCCCAGGCGAGCGAAACGGTTATCGAAGGTCAGCGTTTCCAGCGTTTTCATGGCCTTCTCCGGCGGGACGCTCGCAGGCAACCCGCAATCAGTCGAGTGTGCCTTGCGGCGGCTCAGGCACCGGCTTGATGCTGGCGACAGCCGAGGGCACGGGCGGAATGGTCTTTTTGTCGGGCTCGGCAGGCACCAGCTTGTATTCCTGGCCTTGCAGGTTCTTCAGATAGATTTCCATCTGCCGGAAGGAGATGTTGATGTGCTCCTTCTTGAATTCCCGATTGATGAAACGGTTGATCTCGTCCAGCACCGGGTTGCGGTCGCCCAGGTCGCGTACGTGCATGCGCAGTTCATGGTCCAGAGTGCTTTCACCGAAGTTCAGGAAGTACACGATGGGCTCTGGCTCCTTCAGCACGCGCGGGTTGTCGCGGGCGGCCTTGAGCAGCAGTTCGCGCACTCGGTCGAGGTCCGAGCCATAGTCCACGCCCAGCTTCAGGGTCACGCGGGTCACGGTGTCGGTCAGCGACCAGTTGATCAGTTGCCCGGTGATGAAGGTCTTGTTCGGGACAATGATGTCCTTGCGATCGAAGTCGGTGATGGTGGTCGCGCGAATGCGGATCTTGCTGACCGTGCCCGACAGGTTGCCGATGGTGATGGTGTCGCCGATGCGCACCGGGCGCTCGAACAGGATCATGATGCCGGAGATGAAGTTGGCGAAGATCTCCTGCATGCCGAAACCCAGGCCTACCGACAGTGCCGCCACCAGCCATTGCAGCTTGTCCCAGCTCACGCCCAGGGTAGAGAGCGTAGTGACGAAACCGACGCCGGCGATGACGTAGGACAACAGCGTGGTGGTCGCGTAAGCGCTGCCTTGGGCAAGGTTGAGCTTTGACAGCACGAACACTTCCAGCAAGCCCGGCAGGTTGCGTGCCAGGGCGAAGGTAATGCCGATGATGATCAGCGCGCCGAGCATGTCACCAATGCTGATGGGCACCATGCTCATGTTGACGCCGGTACCGCTGGTGTACTCGTAGAGGGTGATGTTGTCCAGGTACGAGAACACGCTGATCAGGTCCGACCAGACCCAATACAACGCGGCCATGAAGCCGCCGAGCAGGGCGAGGCGGATCAGGCGCAGGGATTGCTCGTT
Organism: Pseudomonas sp. SWRI179; assembly: GCF_014268705.1. Taxonomy (NCBI): domain Bacteria; kingdom Pseudomonadati; phylum Pseudomonadota; class Gammaproteobacteria; order Pseudomonadales; family Pseudomonadaceae; genus Pseudomonas; species Pseudomonas sp. SWRI179. The sequence continues at coordinate 62,188 of NZ_JABWRA010000014.1, forward strand.
GACCTTCTCGATATCCAGGGTCGGCTCTTCGACCACCGCTTCGCCGTCGCCGGCTTCCTTGGCCGCCTGGCGCTTGGCCAGGGCGCGCTGGTAGGCCAGGCGCCGCGCCGCGACCGACAGGCCGCGCACGAAGGTGGCTTCGATCACCAGCCAGAACATCAGCAGGTACAAGGTATTGATCAGTCGGTCGCTGAGTTTCAGCGCGGTGTAGTAGTAGCCGAAGCACACCGCCACGAACAGGGCGATCGGCAGCGCGGTGAACAGCACCCCGACGGCCTTGCGAAACAGCGAAGTGTTCTTGTGCGTCGGACTGCTCAGCAACAGGCGACTGAGCAGCCACGCCATCAGCGCGTAGCAGGTCAGCACCACCGGCATGCCGAGCACGTCATCGGCCAAGGTCGAAGGTTGCAACTCGGCCACGGCCACCACGGCCACCAGCGCCAGTACCACCAGCCCGAGCCGGCGAATCCAGCCTTGGAGGAATTCGACCTGGGGTTTCTCCCAACGGAAATGCAACTCGGCCACGCCGCCTGGCGCCAGCACCCGATAGGCGGTGTAGAACACCAGCCAGGCCTGGCCGATCTGCAGCAGCGCCGCGCCGAGGTTGGCGTTCTGGCCGCGTGCGTCGATCTGCAAGGCATAACCGCAGAGGGTCAGTGCCAGGGCTACCGGCATGGCCAGCAGGATGTTGATCAGGATCGCCTGGGGCGTGTGCCACTGGCTGTCGCGCTTGAAGTGGCCGACGTCCTGGTGAACCTTGTTCAAGCGGGCATAGAGATTCTTGCGCCGCCACAGCAGCACGCCGATCAGCAGCACCAGGGGCAGGAACAGCAACGGGCGTTGGGTCAGGCCATCGGCCAGTTCACTGAGGCTCGACGCCCAAGGCAGCGAGTCGATCTGTTTCTCCAGGCGCGTCGGCACGGCACGCATCCATTCGAAATCCAGCGGCTTGTTGCTGGGAATCCAGAACATCTGCTCTTCAAGCGTCGCCCGCAGGTTCTGGGCGGTGCTGAGCAGTTGCTTCTGGTTGAGCTGCAAGGTGATGGATTCGTTGAGTACCGCGCTCAACTCCCGGTTCAGGCGCTCCAGCAGGTCGACGCGGGTCAGTGCCAGCTCCAGCAAGGTCTTGCGCAGTTGCGGCGTGGCTTGTTCCGAGGGTTGCGAGGCCAGCAGGTTGTCGACATAGGCACTGGGGTTGTTCAGCAGCTCACGTTGTTGGCTGACTTCGAACTGGTACAGGCGGATGTCGGCGATCTGGTCGGCCAGGGTCTGGTCCAGCTTCAGGCGCGGCAGGGTCTGGCGCTGCTTGTAGAGAATCTTGGAGAGCAGCAGGCTGCCCTTGAGCACGCTGATTTGCTCGTCCAGGGCCGCGTCGGTCTGGGTCACGCTGTCCAGCAGTTGCTTGGTCTGCAGGTTCTGCTGGGTGACTTCGTTGAGGCGGTCGGTGCTCTTGAGCAGGTAGTCGGAGAGCTTCAGGTTGGCTGAGCTTTCGGTCGCCAGCAAGCTGCTGCCACCGGCCTTCTGGGCTTCGATGGACTGCTGGGTCACTGTCTCCTGGGACTGGGCCAGGCGCTTCTGGTTGATCAGGTTCTGCAGGTCCTGGATTTCCTGCTCCATGCGGGCGATTTTTTCCATCAGCAGATCGTGCTGGCCGTTGCCCAGGTCCTGCAGTTGGCTGTTGCCGGCCAGTTCCTGGCGGCGCAGCGGGATCAGTGCATTGAGTGCCGCCAACTCGGCGTTGAGCTGGTCGCGCTGCTCGGCGCTGAGGGCCTTGCCGGCGTCTCGCCCGGCCTTGAGAATCGTGTTGATCTGCTGGATGCGGGTCTGGCTGGTGGAGATTTCCGCCTGGGCGCGCTCGGGGCGGGTCTGGGCGGTGATGACCAGGCTGTTGGCATCGGCCAGGGCTTTTTGCAGGTCGCTCTGCTGGGTGGAGCGCTCCGTGAGCATTTGTTCGAGCTGGGGAATCGGCAGGTTGGCATAGCGTTGCGCCACCGGCACCACCGTGGTGCCCTTGAGCCGCGCCAGTTCGCGCTGGTTCTCGATGTTCTGCTTGGGCGCCGTGGCCAGTTGCTGTTTGAGCGCCTGCAGCTTCTGTTCGTAATCAGCCTTGTTGTTGAGCTGGGTCAGCGTGTTCTGCAAGACGGCCTGCAGGGCTTTCTGATCAGCTTCCGGGAGCTTGCGGTCGCCGATCTTGTCCAGGCTGGCCTGTACCGAGACACTGGTGGGCGGCTCGGCGGCGAGCACCGTGCAGATGGAAAGGCTCAGGCCGAGCAGGGCAATGGCGAAAAAGGAGCGCAGGGTAGGCATAGAGACCGGTCAAGCAAGTGAGAGTGGGAGCAGTTTAGAGGAACAAGCCGGGACCCGGGCGACTTCCTTCGGGGAATCTGACGCCCACTTTGCCGATCTTGTTCCCGTCCATGGCCGCGACGGTCCACAGGGTATTGTTCCAGTCCACTTGGTCGCCGACTACTGGCGCACCGCCCACTTTCTGGGCAATGAAGCGGCCCAGGGTCATGTCTGGATCGATGCCGTCCAGCTTCAACCCGTAGAGTGCGGCAACCGCGGCCAGCTGGGCGTCTCCTTCGAGTACGAAGTCGCCGAAGAAGCGCAAATCCAGGCCTCGTTGCGGTGCCTGGCTGAACAGTTTTCCCAGGGCTGGCAAATCGTGTTCATGGCCGATAACACACAGCAAATCATCGACTTCCAGCACCGTACTACCCGACGGATGGAGCAATTGCTGGCCACGGAACAGGGCCGCGATGCGGGTTCCATCGGGCATTTTCAGGTCCCGCAGGGGCGAGCCGATGCACCATTTTTCCTTGCCCAGGCGATAGATGAACAGCTCCCACTCGCTGGTGACGTGCACTTCCAGCGCCGCCCGGGAAATCGGCAGTGGCTCGGGCGGGACGGTCACATGCAACAACTTGGCGACCCACGGCAAGCTCGTGCCCTGCACCAGCAGCGAGACCAGCACGATAAAAAATGCCAGGTTGAAATAGAGCTGCGCCTGGGGCAAGCCGGCCATCAGCGGGAACACCGCCAGGATGATCGGCACCGCGCCGCGCAGCCCGACCCAGGAGATAAACGCTTTTTCACGACCATGGAACGCCTTGAACGGCAGCAGGCCGACCATGACCGACAGCGGGCGGGCAAACAGGATCATCCACAACGCCAGCCCCAGGGCCGGCAGGGCGATCGGCAACAGGTCGTGGGGCGTGACCAGCAGCCCCAGCACCAGGAACATGCCGATCTGCGCCAGCCATGCCATGCCATCGAGCATGTGCAGGATGCCATGGCGGCTGCGCACCGGACGGTTGCCCAGTACCAGGCCGCACAGGTACACCGCCAGGAAGCCACTGCCGTGCAGGGCGTTGGTCAGGGCGAACACGGCCAGGCCGCCGCTGATAACCAGGATCGGGTAGAGCCCGTTGGCCAGGTTGATGCGGTTGACCATCTGCAGCATGAGCCAGCCACCGCCCAGGCCGATCACGGCGCCAATCCCGAACTCTTGCACCAGATGCCCCAACAAGCTCCAGTGCAGGCCGGTTTCACCGCTGGACAGCATGCCGATCAAGGTGACGGTGAGGAACACCGCCATGGGGTCGTTGCTGCCGGACTCGATTTCCAGGGTGGCGCTGACCCGTTCGTTCAGGCCTTTGCCGCCCAGTAGCGAGAACACCGCTGCGGCGTCGGTGGAGCCGACGATGGCGCCGATCAACAAGCCCTGCATCAAATTGAGGTCAAACAGCCACGCCGCCGCCAGGCCGGTCAGTCCGGTGGTAATCAACACCCCGACCGTCGCCAGCGACAACGCCGGCCACAGCGCCACGCGAAAGCTCGACACCCGCGTACGCAAGCCGCCATCGAGCAGGATGACCGCCAACGCGAGGTTGCCGACCAGATAGGCCGTGGCGTAGTTATCGAAAAGAATACCGGCGCCGTCGACACCGGCCGCCATGCCCACGGCCAGGATGATCACCAGGATCGGAATGCCCAGGCGGGACGAAAGAGAACTCACCAGGATGCTCGCACCTACCAGCAACGCGCCGATCAAGAACAGGCTGTTGATGGTCGTTGCAGTCAAAGGCGTTACTCCGGGAGAACTGAAGGACGGGCGCAAACTGACCATGCAGTCTGCGTGCCAGCGATTCTAACCTGTTGAAATGTGATGCTGTCAAAAAAGGTTTGGGAGATCGGGTTCTGGGTGCAGCCCATGTGGCGAGGGAGCTTGCTCCCGCTCGGCTGCGAAGCAGTCGTCGCTTTTCAGGACGGGGCCGCTGCGCGACCCAGCGGGAGCAAGCTCCCTCGCCACAAAAGCCGGATAGTTGATCGCCCACATTTGGTGAGCGATCAACAACTGCGCGGATTAGAGGCTGAACCGCCCAACCATGCTGTTCAGGTCCACGGCCAGGCGCGACAGTTCGGCGCTGGCGGCACTGGTCTGGTTGGCGCCGGTGGCCGATTGCACCGACAGGTCGCGGATGTTCACCAGGTTGCGATCCACTTCACGGGCCACCTGGGCCTGCTCCTCGGCGGCGCTGGCGATCACCAGGTTGCGTTCGTTGATCTCGACGATGGCGCTGTTGATTGTGTCCAGGGACATGCCGGCGCCGCGGGCGATGTTCAGCGTCGATTCGGCGCGTTCGGTGCTGTTGCGCATCGAATCCACGGCCTGTTCGGTGCCGCTCTGGATGCTGCCGATCATGCGTTCGATTTCGCTGGTCGACTGCTGGGTGCGATGGGCCAGGGCACGGACTTCGTCGGCGACCACGGCAAAGCCTCGTCCGGCCTCACCGGCGCGAGCGGCTTCGATGGCGGCGTTCAGGGCCAGCAAGTTGGTCTGGTCGGCCAGGCCGCGGATCACATCCAGAACCTTGCCGATATCCCGGGACTCATTGGCCAGGTTGCCGATCAACGAGGCAGTGCTTTGTACGTCGGCACTCATGCGTTCGATGGCGCCGACCGTTTCCTGCACCAGATCGCGGCCGTCACCAGCGGACGTAGTGGCGTTCCTGGACGCTTCCGACGTGCTGACGGCGTTGCGGGCGACTTCTTCCACGGCGCTGGTCATCTCGTTGACCGCCGTGGCGGCCTGTTCGATTTCGTTGTTCTGCTGGGTCAGGCCACGGGCGCTTTCGTCGGTGACGCTGTTGAGTTCTTCAGCGGCGGACGCCAGTTGCGTGGCCGAGCCGGAGATCCGCTGCAGGGTGTCGCGCAGTTTGTCCTGCATGGTCGACATCGCCCGCAGCAGGCGGCCGGCTTCGTCGCTGCCGTCCACGGTGATCGGCCGGGTCAGGTTGCCCTTGGCGATTTCCTCGGCGGCATCCAATGCGTTGGCGATCGGCTTGGTGATGCTGTTGGTCAGCAGCCAGGCGAACAGCACGGTCAGGCCAGTGGCGATGACCAGCAGGGTGACGACCCAGTTGAACGCGGTGGAATATTGTTGCGCCGCGTTTTTATTGAATGCGTCCGCTTGCTGGTTATTGATGTCCGTCAAGCGAGCTAGCACGGCGTTGACGGCGTCGGAATTGCTCATCAGCTCGGTGTTGAGCAGCGCTTGCAGTTCGTTGACCTGATTGTTGCGCGACAGGGTTTTCATCCGCTCTTCGAGCTGGCGGTACTGATTGAGCAACTGCACATACTGCTCATATGCGGCCCGTTCTTCAGGAGCGCTGATGAGTTTTTCATAGGCAACCTGTGCGGCGCGGACCTGCTGGTTGCGCTGCTCGAACAGATCCAGGGTTTTTTGCTGGGTATCCGCTTCGCGGTTGGTCAGCAGGCGATAGGACAACACGCGTAAACGCAGGGTGAGCTGGGTGAACTCGTTCAGGGCCTTGATACTGGGCACGCTGTTCTGGGCGATGTTGTCGCCAGACACGCGAATCTTATTCATCTGTGTCAGGGCAAACACCCCAAGGGCCAGCATCAGGGCGCCGATCAGGGCAAACCCCAGAAACGCCCGCGGCGCGATGTTCATATTACGTAGGGACATGGAAGTTACCGTGAAGAAGCGCGTCCGTGCGGGGCTGTGACTGGTTTCACTGACTTATCGGTCTAGCGACCGAAGTCTTGAGCGGCGTGCGTGCTTTTGTCGCAGTGCAGCAGTCGCCGTGCGACGAAGGGTAGGAACCAGATGCTTGAATCACAGTCTCTACAGCTCGCGAGCGAAGCACCGCCCCGTGTAAAGCGTGGCATCGGCGGTGACTTTTCTTTATCGTACGCGCCCCTTGGAAAAGCCTGGAAATCAATATGTTGGAAGCATCCCTCAGCCAACTGGAGCAACTGGTCAATGACCTGGTGCAACAGAACCTGCACCTCACCGGCCTGAACGAAACCCTGAGCGCCGAACTTGCCAAGGCCAAGGATGAAAACGAAAGCCTGCAACTGAGCCTGATGGAACAGGAAGAACTGCACGGCGCCACCGCGGCCCGCATCCAGGCCCTGATCGAGCGCGCCAGCGCCGGTCCTGTCAGCGCATGAAGCACGGCGCCGACGGGGTGACGGTCATCTCGATCCTGGGAGAAGACTATTCAATCAAAGCGCCGGCCGGGCAGGAACAGGCCCTGCTGGACGCCGCTTCGATGCTCAAGGCCGCACTGGCCGATACCAAAAGGAAATACCCGACGCTGATCGGTGATCGCCTGCTGGTATTGGCGGCGATGAACCTGTGTTCGCAGCAAATGGAAATGCAGAAGCAGCATCAAGCGGAACTCGACCGTTACCAAGAGCAAGTCAGCGCCACGGTCGAGGTGATTGCCAAGACGATTCAGCAGGTCTGACCAAGGTCTGGCAGTGAGCTAATTGTGGGAGCGAGCCTGCTCGCGAATGAATTCAGCAGCGCAGCAAAGTCCGGCTCAGAACCACTCATCCCGCATCCCCAGGCACGTATCATCCCGCGCCTCAAGAATCGCCAGCTCATGGTGACACCCCGGTACTTCCCAGGTCAGGAAATAGCGCGCCGCTTGCAGCTTGCCTCTATAGAAGTCGCTGTCCGCCGCGTTGCCCTTGGCCAGGCCTTCCTCGGCACGAATCGCTTGCTCCAGCCAGCGCCAGCCAATCACCATGTGCCCGAACACCTTCAGGTACAGCGCCGAGTTGGCGAGGCTGCCGTTGACCTTGCCCTGGGCCAAGTCCGTCAGCAAACCGAGGGTGACGGTTTGCAGGCGCGCCACCAACGCTTCCAGCGGCTGGCGCAGCGGCGTCAGCGATGGGTGCGCCTGGGCCCGCTCCGTGGTGTCGGCCACTAGGCGGATCAACTGCTTGAGACCGGCACCGCCGTTCTGCGCCAATTTGCGTCCCAACAGGTCCAGGGATTGGATACCGTGGGTGCCTTCATGGATCGGGTTCAAGCGGTTGTCGCGGTAGTACTGCTCCACCGGGTATTCGCGGGTGTAGCCGTGCCCGCCGAGAATCTGGATCGCCAGTTCGTTGGCTTTCAGGCAGAACTCCGAGGGCCAGGATTTGACGATGGGGGTCAGCAGGTCCAGCAGTTCATGGGCGCGCCGACGTTCGGCTTCGCTTTCCAGGGTGGTGGTGTCGTCGAACAGCCGGGCTGCATAAAGGCCCAGGTCAAACGAACCCTCGACGTAGGCCTTCTGGGTCAGCAGCATGCGCCGCACGTCGGCGTGCTGGATGATTGCCACGGGGGCGGTGGTCGGGTCCTTGCTGTCGGGCACCCGTCCTTGCGGGCGTTCGCGGGCGTACTCAAGGGAATACAGGTAACCGGCGTAACCGAGCATCACCGCGCCCATGCCGACCCCGATCCGCGCCTCGTTCATCATCTGGAACATATAGCTCAGGCCGTGGTGCGGTTTGCCAACCAGGTAACCGACACAGTCGCCGTTGTCGCCGAAGTTCAACGCGGTGGACGTGGTGCCGCGCCAGCCCATCTTGTGGAACAACCCGGCCAGCAGCACGTCGTTACGCGGGCCGAGGCTGCCGTCGTCGTTGACCAGGAACTTGGGCACGATAAACAGCGAAATGCCTTTCACGCCCGGCGGTGCATCCGGCAATTTCGCCAGGACCATGTGCACGATGTTTTCCGACAGCGGATGATCGCCACCGGAGATGAAGATCTTGTTGCCCTTGAGTCGATAGGTGCCGTCGGATGCCGGCTCTGCGCGCGTACGAATATCCGACAGCGATGATCCAGCGTGGGGCTCGGTCAGGGCCATGGTGCCGAAGAAGCGTCCGTCGATCATCGGTTGCAGGAAGCGTTGCTTCTGATCATCGCTGCCGAAACTTTCGATCAGGTTCGCCGCGCCCATGGTCAGGAACGGGTAAGAGGTCGACGCGGCATTGGCTGACTGGAAGTGCGCGAAACAGGCCTGGGACAGCAATGTAGGCAGTTGCATGCCACCGGCCTCGAAACTGCGCGCGGCATTGAGGAACCCGGCCTCCAGGAAGGCATCCACCGCAGGTTTCACCTCGGGAATCAGGATCGCCTCGCCGTTCTCGTAGCGCGGTTCGTTTTCATCATTCTTGCGGTTGTGAGGCGCGAAAAATTTCTCGGCGATGCTGCGGGCCGTGCCGAGGGCAGCGTCGAAGGTTTCGCGATTGTGCTCGGCAAACCGCTCGCGCTGAGTCAGGCCCTCTGCATCGAGGACTTCGTACAGCTCGAAAGCCAGATTGCGGGAACTGAGCAACGTCTCGGACATGGCGGCCTACCTTTTTTTGGAATGGGCCGAGTCTAGGCGTGGGGATGGAGGCTGAACAGGATGATTGATTTGGGTGATGGAGGAGCGAGGGTGACGCTAATCAAAAATGTGGGAGCGAGCCTGCTCGCGAAAGCGGCGGATCAGCCACATTAAAGTCGTCTGATACTCCGTCTTCGCGAGCAGGCTCGCTCCCACATTGGATTTTGATTGCCAGGCACCTATTGCAGGTGCCTGGCTTACAGCATTTAGCCGATGGTCATCAGGCTGGCGTTGCCACCCGCCGCGGCGGTGTTGACGCTCAGCGCGCGTTCGATCACCAAGCGCTCCAAGGCAATATTGGTTTCGCCCTGGGACAACCCATGCACACCGACGATGGCGCCGGCGCGCTTGGCCACTTGCTGGCAAACGCCGCGCAGTTGGTCCGAATCGCCATGGTGCAGGACCGCGTCGAACAGCACTTCGTCCTTGGTCCAGTCGGCCACCCGCTGGATGCGCGCCTGAATATCCTTCGGCAAGCGTGTGAGTACGGCCTTGCTGGTGTCGGTTTCCGGCCACACGGCTGAGCCGCCTACGGCCAAAACGGCCGCCAGTTGCGTCAGCAGGTCGCCTTCCACGTCGGCCAGGCACAGCACGTGCTCGCGCGGCAGGATGGCGTAGCTGTTGCGTTCACCGGTCGGGCCGGTCAGCTGGCGGGTAATACCGCTTTGCGACTGAGCCGCGAACTGCACGCACAGGGCGCTCAGTTCGGCGAGCTTCTGGCTGTCAGCCCAGGCTTGCAGCGCCGCCAGCGGTTTGCCCATGGCCTCGCGCAAACGCAGGTCCGGCGCCGCCAGCGCATCGCCACGGACGAAGGATTGCTGGATCGCATCGGTAGGACGCATCGACAGCAGGCGGTACAGATACAGCGGACCACCGGCCTTGGGGCCGGTGCCCGACAGGCCTTCGCCACCAAACGGCTGGACACCGACCACGGCGCCGACAATGTTGCGGTTCACGTACACGTTGCCCGCATGCACATTGTCGATGACCTTGGCGATGGTCTCGTCGATGCGGGTGTGCACGCCCAGGGTCAGGCCATAGCCGGAAGCGTTGATCTGGTTGATCAACTGATCCAGCTCCTTGCGCTTGTAACGCACCACGTGCAGCACCGGACCGAAGATTTCACGCTGCAACTCGTCGAAGCTTTCCAGTTCGATCAAGGTCGGCATCACGAAGGTGCCGCGCTTGCACTCGTCACTGTCGGCGATTGCCATCTGGTACACGGCGCGACCCTTGTCGCGCATGGCCTGGATGTGTTTCTCGATGCCGGCCTTGGCTTCGGCGTCGATTACCGGGCCGATGTCCACGGACAGGCGCTCAGGATTGCCGAGGCGCGATTCGGCCATGGCACCCTTGAGCATTTCGATGACGCGGTCGGCGGAATCTTCCTGCAAGCACAGGACCCGCAGGGCCGAGCAACGCTGGCCGGCGCTGTCGAAGGCCGACGACACCACATCGATGACCACTTGTTCGGTCAGGGCCGAGGAATCGACGATCATCGCGTTCTGGCCACCGGTCTCGGCGATCAGCGGGATCGGCCGGCCCTGGTTGTCCAGGCGTCCGGCGATGTTGCGTTGCAGCAGGCGGGCAACTTCGGTGGAACCGGTGAACATCACGCCCTTGACGCGCTCGTCACCCACCAGGCGGGCGCCGACGGTTTCGCCGCGACCCGGCAGCAGTTGCAGGACGCCTTCTGGAATACCGGCTTCGAGCATCAGGCGCACCGCCTGGGCCGCGACCAGTGGGGTCTGTTCGGCGGGCTTGGCCAGAACCGGGTTGCCGGCGGCCAGAGCGGCAGCGACCTGGCCGCTGAAAATTGCCAGTGGGAAGTTCCACGGGCTGATGCAGACCACCGGGCCCAATGGGCGGTGGGCGTCGTTGGTGAAATCGTTGCGCGCCTGCACTGCGTAGTAGCGCAGGAAGTCCACGGCTTCACGTACTTCGGCAATCGCGTTGGCGAAGGTCTTGCCGGCTTCGCGGGCCAGCAGGCCCATCAGCGGCTGGATCTCACCTTCCATCAGGTCGGCGGCGCGCTCGAGGATCGCAGCGCGCTCGGCCGGTGGCGTGGCCTGCCAGATCGGTGCGGCGTTGAGGGCGCACTGAATGGCGTTGTCGACGTCGGCAACCGTGGCTTCCTGCACATGGCCAACCACATCGCGGTGATCGGACGGGTTGAGCACCGCTGCCGGGCTTTCTTCGCTAGCGGCGCACCCGAGCATAGGCACGGCTTTCCAGTCGTTATGGGCGGTAGCCAGCAGGGCGCAAGACAGCGATGCCAGGCGATGTTCGTTGGCCAGGTCGATGCCGCTGGAGTTGGCGCGGTCGCTGCCGTACAGGTCGCGTGGCAGTGGGATGCGCGGGTGCGGCAGGCCGAAACCGCCTTCCAGGGTTGCCATTTGCTCGATGCTGGCCACTGGATCGGCGACCAGTTCCTGGATGGAAATCGACTGGTCGGCGATGCGGTTGACGAACGAAGTGTTTGCGCCGTTTTCCAGCAAGCGACGTACGAGGTAGGCCAGCAGTGTTTCGTGGGTGCCGACCGGGGCGTACACACGGCACGGACGGTTCAGCTTGCCTTCGGAGACCTTGCCTACAACCTGTTCGTACAGCGGTTCACCCATGCCGTGCAGGCACTGGAATTCATACTGGCCCGGGTAATAGTTCTGACCGGCGATGTGGTAAATGGCCGACAGGGTATGGGCGTTGTGCGTGGCGAACTGCGGGTAGATGACTTCCGGCACCGACAGCAGCTTGCGGGCGCAAGCGATGTAGGACACGTCGGTGTACACCTTGCGGGTGTAGACCGGATAGCCTTCCAGGCCTTCGACCTGGGCGCGCTTGATCTCGCTGTCCCAGTACGCGCCTTTTACCAGGCGAATCATCAAGCGGTGGCGACTGCGGCGGGCGAGGTCGATGACGTAATCGATCACGTATGGGCAGCGCTTCTGGTACGCCTGGATCACGAAGCCGATGCCGTTCCAGCCGGTCAACTGCGGCTCGAAGCACAGGCGCTCCAGCAGGTCCAGGGACAGTTCGAGGCGGTCGGCTTCTTCGGCGTCGATGTTCAGGCCGATGTCGTATTGCTTGGCCAGCAGGGTCAGCGACAGCAGGCGCGGGTACAGCTCGTCCATGACGCGCTCGTACTGGGCGCGGCTGTAGCGCGGGTGCAGGGCCGAGAGCTTGATGGAAATGCCCGGGCCTTCATAAATCCCACGACCATGGGAGGCTTTGCCGATCGAGTGAATGGCTTGTTCGTACGAGGCCAAGTACTTCTGGGCGTCATGTTCGGTGAGTGCGGCTTCACCCAGCATGTCGTAGGAATAGCGGAAACCCTTGGATTCGAACTTGCTGGCGTTGGCCAGGGCTTCGGCGATGGTTTCGCCGGTGACGAATTGCTCGCCCATCAAGCGCATGGCCATGTCGACGCCCTTGCGGATCATCGGCTCGCCGCTCTTGCCGATGATGCGGCTCAGGGACGAAGTCAGGCCTGCTTCATTGTGGGTGGCGACCAGCTTGCCGGTCAGCAACAGGCCCCAGGTGGCGGCGTTGACGAACAGCGACGGGCTGTTGCCCAGGTGTGGGTGCCAGTTGCCGGTGCTGATCTTGTCGCGGATCAGGGCATCGCGGGTACCTTTGTCCGGGATGCGCAGCAGCGCCTCGGCCAGGCACATCAGCGCCACGCCTTCCTGGGACGACAGGGAAAATTCCTGCAGCAGGCCCTGAACGATACCGGCACGGCCGCCGGCACTCTTCTGGTTACGCAGTTTTTCAGCAATCGACGCCGCCAGCTTATTGGTGGCTTCGGCCATTTCGGCCGGCAGTCGGGCCTGCTCCATCAGCATCGGCACCACTTCCGGCTCCGGGCGACGGTAAGCAGCGGTGATGGAGGCGCGCAGGACCGATTGCGGCAGGATGCTCTCGGCAAACTCGAGGAAGCACTGGTGAGCGTGGTCGACCTGTACATCGCCAGCGTCGTCGCTGTCGGCACGAGGGGAACCGTTCAGCTCGGTCAGGGTTGCACCACCCTCGAGTTTTTCCAGGTAATTGAAAATTGCCTGCTTGATCAGCCAGTGCGGCGTGCGATCAATCGAGGTTGCGGCCGCCTTGAGGCGTTCGCGGGTCGGGTCGTCGAGTTTGACCCCAAGGGTGGTGGTAGCCATATTTTTATCCTCATGTTTACCACGTATGGCGTGGCATCAGCTGGCGGCAAGATTAGCTGCGCGCTGATTGAGGTGCAACCGGGTGCAACCCTTTTTTTCTCGAAATGACAGGCAGCTCATCTGGAAGTAAATACTGCCCCGCCATTCCTGCACCGCCTTAGTGCTTTGGCTTCTAGAGAAGGGCCGTTCACTGCACTAAAAGGGCGCAAAAAACAGTGATTTCGCGACAAAACCGATCAGGTGCAACTTATTCGAGCGAAACTGGTTGCACCTTATTTGATTTGTTGAATAGCATTCGCGGCCAAGGTGCAACCGGTTCCAAGCCGAGGGGCATCGGCTGATGGCTTTCCTGGGGAAACATCAGTCATAAATTCGCGGGACTGCAAATCGTTGCTACAACTTCAGCGTTGTCGACGCTTTCAACTGCCACCGCATCATAAAAACAAAGCCAGGGCGTAACTCATGAGTGTTAGTAATCCCACCTTGATCACTTTCGTGATCTACATCGCAGCCATGGTCCTGATCGGCCTGATGGCTTACCGCTCCACCAATAACCTTTCCGACTACATCCTGGGCGGTCGCAGCCTCGGCAGCGTGGTCACGGCGTTGTCCGCCGGTGCTTCCGACATGAGCGGCTGGTTGTTGATGGGTTTGCCGGGTGCCATCTACATGTCCGGCCTGTCGGAAAGCTGGATCGCCATCGGCCTGGTCATCGGTGCCTACCTGAACTGGCTGTTCGTGGCCGGTCGCCTGCGAGTGCAGACCGAGCACAACGGTGACGCCCTGACGCTGCCGGATTACTTCTCCAGCCGTTTCGAAGACACGAGCGGCCTGCTGCGGATCATCTCTGCGGTGGTGATCCTGGTGTTCTTCACCATCTACTGCGCTTCCGGCATCGTGGCCGGTGCCCGTCTGTTCGAAAGCACCTTCGGCATGTCCTACGAGACCGCGCTGTGGGCCGGTGCTGCCGCGACCATCGCCTATACCTTCGTTGGTGGTTTCCTGGCGGTGAGCTGGACCGACACCGTACAAGCCACCCTGATGATCTTCGCGCTGATTCTCACGCCGATCATCGTACTGTTGGCCACCGGCGGCGTGGACACCACGTTCCTGGCGATCGAAGCGAAAGATCCTACGTCCTTCGACATGCTGAAAAACACCACCTTCATCGGCATTATTTCGCTGATGGGCTGGGGCCTGGGCTACTTCGGCCAACCGCACATCCTGGCGCGCTTCATGGCGGCGGATTCGGTCAAGTCGATTGCCAAGGCGCGTCGTATCTCCATGGCCTGGATGATCCTGTGCCTGGGCGGCACCGTGGCGGTTGGCTTCTTCGGTATCGCCTACTTCTCTGCGCACCCTGAAGTCGCCGGTCCCGTGACCGAAAACCCTGAGCGCGTGTTCATCGAGCTGGCGAAGATCCTGTTCAACCCTTGGGTTGCCGGTGTCCTGCTGTCGGCCATCCTGGCGGCGGTGATGAGCACCCTGAGCTGCCAGCTGCTGGTGTGCTCCAGTGCCCTGACCGAAGACTTCTACAAGACCTTCCTGCGCAAGAGCGCTTCCCAGCTGGAACTGGTCTGGGTCGGTCGCGCCATGGTGCTGCTGGTGGCCTTGGTCGCCATTGCCCTGGCCGCCAACCCGGAAAACCGCGTACTGGGCCTGGTGAGCTACGCCTGGGCCGGCTTCGGTGCCGCCTTCGGTCCGGTGGTCCTGATCTCCGTGGTCTGGAAGAACATGACTCGCAACGGCGCCCTGGCCGGTATCCTGGTCGGTGCGATCACCGTCGTGGTCTGGAAGCATTTCGAACTGCTGGGTCTGTACGAAATCATCCCAGGCTTCATCTTCGCCAGCCTGGCTATCTACTTCGTCAGCAAGATGGGCACGCCTACCACCGGTATGGTGCAGCGCTTCGAAGCGGCCGAGAAAGACTTCCGTCTGAACCAGTAAGACTTTCTGCGCGGCCTTGAGCCCGCAGGTGATCCAATGTGGCGAGGGAGCTTGCTCCCTCGCCACGGATATCACTTCATCTCGGCATCAGGCTGGTTGAGAAAGATCAACACGCCCAGGATCGCCATGTAGAACCTGAACGCAGCGTCCTGGCCATTCCAGATTTCTGATTGCCACATCAGGAACCATTCGCCGCCGACCACCATGAAACCAAAGAACCAGACGAAGAAACCGACCGTCAAGCCGGCCACGGTCCATCGTTTGGCGCGGGCAAATGCCCCGGCCTCGGCCCGGCGTGCCTGCCACAGTTTCACTGCGCCGTAGCCCAGCAGCCCCGCCGTCAATGCCTCGCCGAAGATGATCAGCCAATAGGCGCCGTGCCACATCCACGGTTTATCGAGGGCGCGATACCGGGCGGCATTGTCGGGGAAGGTGGTGTCCATGCTCAGTACATGCTGGACGAAATTGAAGTTGGAGCGGTAGTCCGTGAGGTTGTTGAACACCGTCAGGAAGGCGAATGCAGCGAGTGCCAGGGTCATTGCGATTTTTGCGTAGCGTGTCGTCATGTCCTGCGTCCTTTGCTTTTTTGCGACCGGCGCACGTTATCACGCCCACTGTTGGCAAGAGATCGAGCACGTTGCAAGAAACTGCTGATTCGTTTGTAGGACGGTAGCGGTTGGTCGTGATGCTTCGAATGTCTATCGGAAAATGCATCACGCTTAGCAGCTTTTAGCTTCTTGGATGTAGGGCAAATCTGTTTTTTTGCGCCTCCAATACACGTCCCTGGTGCTCATGCAGAATCATCCGCCTCCATTCAGCAGAGGCACATAGGATGTTCCCGCCGCGATTCACGCTGACGCTCGACAACCCGCCGAGCGAGCTCAAGGTGCTTGAGTTCAAGGGCACGGAAGCCATCAGCCAGCCCTATCGTTTTGACCTGGAACTGGTCAGCGAACGGTCCGACCTGGCACTGGAAGAGCTTCTGCATCGTCAGGCATTTCTGGGGTTCGACGACCGGGAGGGTGGCATACACGGTCAGCTCTATAGCGTCGCCCAAGGCGACTCGGGCAAGCGTCTGACCCGCTACCAGGTCACTTTGGTGCCGCGCCTGGCCTACTTGCGCCATCGTATCAACCAGCGGATCTTCCAGCACTTGAGCGTGCCCGCTATCGTCGCCCAAGTCTTGAAGGATCACGGGATCCTGGCGGGTGCCTTCGAATTCACGCTCGCAGGGCAATACCCCGAGCGTGAATACTGTGTGCAGTACGGTGAAAGCGACCTGACGTTCATTGAGCGGATCTGCGCTGAAGTCGGTATCCACTACCATTTTCGCCACCGCCCTGACGGTCATCTGCTGGTGTTCGGTGATGACCAGACCGTGTTTCCTTGCCTGCCCGAATCGACGCTGTACCTTCCCGACAGCGGCATGGCTGCCGACGCGCCGGCCATCAAGCGCTTGGCGGTGCGAATCCAGACCCATACCACGGCCGTGACGTTGCGCGACTACGACTTCCGCAAGCCTGGCGTGACATTGCAAGCCGAGCTCTACAATCGGCAACGTCCTGTCCTGGAGGACTATCGGTACCCCGGTGGGTTCTGCGACCGTGACGATGGCAAGCACCTGACCCGACGCACCCTTGAGCGTCACGGCGCCCATTATCGCGTGGCACAGGGCGACAGCGATGACAGCGCCTTCGTCAGCGGGCATTTCATGCGCATCAAGGACCATCCCCGGGAACAGTGGAACGATCTGTGGCTCCTGACCCAGATCAACCATCATGGCCGTCAACCCCAGGTGCTGGAAGAAACAGCCTCCTCCAGTCCGGATGAATTCCAGGGTTATAGGAATACCTTTCTCGCCACGCCATGGGACGTGTTCTTTCGGCCGTCCTTGCAGCACGAAAAGCCCCATGCCCACGGCTATCAATCAGCGGTGGTGACCGGGCCGCAGGGCAGCGAGATCCATTGCGATGAATTCGGGCGGGTCAAGGTGCAACTGGTCTGGGATCGTCACGGCCGGCGCGATGAGCATTCCAGTTGCTGGCTGCGCGTGGCCACGGGCTGGGCCCATGATCACTATGGTGCAGTGATGATTCCCCGGGTCGGCATGGAAGTGCTGGTGGGGTTCATCGATGGCGACGTGGACAAGCCGCTGGTGGTCGGTTGCCTGCCCAATGGCGCCAACCAGGTTCCGCTGGAACTGCCGGCGGACAACACCCGCAGTATCTGGCGCAGCCGGAGCAGCCCTGGTGGGGAAGGCTATAACGAGCTGCGCATCGAGGACCGCAAGGGGGGCGAGGAGATCTACCTGCGGGCCCAGCGAAACTGGACCCAGCATGTGTTGCATGACCAGCGGGTGCGGGTCGATCACGAGCGCAGTATCGTCGTCACCGGCACGGCGCGGCACGAGCTCAAGGCCGATGAGCAGCGCGTGACCCACGGAAGGCGCCGGGCTGAAGTCCGCCAGGACGATCACTTGCTGGTGAGTGGCGATCGGCATATCCGTGTGACCAGCCAGGTCCTGAACGCCAGCAAGCAGTTTCATGTCAGCGCCGGCCAGCAAGTGGTCCTGGAGGCTGGCGCCAGTGTGACCCTGCAGGCTGGCGGCCATTGGATCAACATCGGCGCCGACGGGATTTTCAGCAGCGTGCCGATCGAGGTCGGTGGGGCGCCGATGGCGGTCATGGGCGCGGCAGCGGTTTCGCCGGGCAGCGCCGGAAGGCCGGTCCCTGCGGCGGCACCTCGGCTTTCCCTGGCGCAAATCCTCAGTTTCCAAGGCTCGGCGCCGTTCTGCGAGGAATGTGAACGTTGCAGAAACGGCGTCTGCGCAGTGCCGTCGGGCTTTCACACATCTGTCGACATACAGGAGCGCCCATGAACAGCGATCAAACGCCCCGCGCCTGGCTTGAGCACCGTCCGTTGCTGGCGTCCGAGCAGCTTTTCGCTATATTCAGCAACGCCAGCAGCGCCGGGGCGTTATCGGCCTGGCGGCGCTCGATTGGCGCGACACCCACACCGATCTGGGCCGACACGCTGTACGCCGGGTGGGAAGCGGTCATGCCCTATGTGGGGCTTGTTCGCGCAGACAGTGAGTTCCTTGACTGGATAGCGGCCACCGATTCACTCGATTGGGGGTGGCTGGCAGTGTCGCGTGCCGACCAGGAAGACCTTGCCGAGCATTTGCGTGGGCTCACCCAGGTGTTGCTGCCAGGTGGCAAGGCGGTTTTCCTGCGCTTTTGGGATGGGCGGTTCATGGGGCCGATCCTGCAATCGACGGCGGTGGACGCCGGGCAGCTCTTGCCGGTGATCAACCGTTGCCTGATCAACGGTCGATCCCTTGAGTTCGTGGGAGATGCCCAGCGGCCGGCCCGGATTTTTCCTTGGTGGGACGTACCGGTGGCGCTGCTGGAAGCCATGGCCGAGGCGCCGACGGAGTGTCTTGTGGATAACTTGCTCACATGGCTGGGCGAAGAGCATCCATCTCTGTGTGAGCGGGTCGACCAGCGCATCCTGCGGTGCAAGATTGCCCACTTTCTTCAGCGATCGAAGCCGCTTGCCGCGCCCAAGGCGCCCTTGCAGGCGTACTTGCTGCGCGAGCTAGGCTGATCGTGGCGTGTCCGCCGGGCTGCCACCCCCTGACGTTCGGCGCGCTTCAAGGTAAACTCGTCGCCCTTCGCAGGAGCCGCCATGAATTATCGCCACGCCTTCCACGCCGGCAATCACGCCGACGTGTTCAAACACCTGACCTTGACCCGCCTCATCGCGCTGATGTCGCGCAAGGAACAGCCCTTTGCCTACCTCGATACCCACGCGGGCATCGGGCTGTATGACTTGCAGGGCGACCAGGCCAACCGTACCGGTGAGTATTTGGAAGGCATCGCGCGGTTGTGGGGCGAGGGCGACCTGCCGCCGTTGACTGCCGACTACATGAAAGTGCTGCACGAGATGAACCCGGACGGGCAATTGCGCTACTACCCGGGCTCGCCGGAGCTGGCGCGGCGCCTGACCCGGCCTCAGGACCGTGTGCTGCTTAATGAGAAACATCCGGAAGACGGCGTGTTGCTCAAGGACAACATGAAAGGCGACCGTCGCGTGGTGGTGCACCTGGGTGAAGGCTGGCATGTGCCGCGGGCGTTGCTGCCGGTGGCGGAAAAGCGTGCGCTGATGCTGATCGATCCACCCTTCGAACAGCTTGACGAAATGCAGCGCTGTGCCGCCTCGCTCAAGGAGGCGATTGGCCGGATGCGCCAGACGGTGGCAGCCATCTGGTACCCGGTGAAGGACCAACGGATGTTGCGTCGTTTCTACCAAGACCTGGCTGGCACGGGCGCGCCGAAGCTGTTGCGGGTGGAACTGTTGGTGCACCCGCTGGCGACGCCCAACAGCCTGAACGGTTCCGGCCTGGCGATTGCCAACCCGCCGTGGGGACTGGAAGAAGAGTTGCGTGAGCTGCTGCCATGGCTGTCGAAAAAGCTCGGGCAGACCCAAGGTGGGTGGCAGATGGATTGGTTGATCGCTGAGAGCTGATGGTTTGATGGCGTCTGGAAGGGCGCCTTCGCGAGCAAGCCCGCTCCCACATGGCTTTTGGGGTGTACCCCCTTATCGTGCCCGCCCCGGGCCCCTGTGGGAGCCGAGCTTGCTCGCGATGGCATCGCCTGGGTCTACCAGCTACACCGAGGTGTTTGCATCGCGGGCAAGCCTTGCTCCCACAGGCTCGCTCCCACATTGGCCCTGGTGTGCATGCAACATTTGGATATGCCGCTGGACCTGTGGGAGCGAGCCTGCTCGCGAAGCTTGTAGTCAGATCGGGCAGGTCACGCCGGTGCCGCCGATCCCGCAATAGCCTTCAGGGTTCTTCGCCAGGTATTGCTGGTGATAGGCCTCGGCGAAGTAGAACGTCGGCGCTTCTTCGATTTCGGTGGTGATGGTGCCTTTGCCGGCCTTGGTCAGCTCAGCCTGGAAGACTTGCTCGCTGTGTCTGGCCGCTGCCAGTTGAGCCGGGTTCGTGGCATAGATCACCGAACGGTACTGGGTGCCGATGTCGTTCCCCTGGCGCATGCCCTGGGTCGGGTTGTGCAGTTCCCAGAACATCTTCAGCAGCTCTTCGTAGCTGACTTTCGCTGGCTCGTAGACCACCAGCACCACTTCGCTGTGGCCGGTAAGGCCCGAGCAGACCTCTTCATACGTCGGGTTCGGCGTGAAACCGCCGGCGTAACCCGCCGCGGTACTGACCACGCCTTCACGCTGCCAGAACTTGCGCTCTGCGCCCCAGAAGCAACCGAGGCCGAAGATTGCGAAGTCTACGTCCATGGCAAACGGGCCCAGCAGGGGCGCGTCGTGGACGAAGTGTTTTTCCGGCACGGTCATCGGGGTTTCACGGCCAGGCAGAGCTTGATCAGGAGTAGGAAGCACGTTTTTATTCACCAGGATTTCCGAGCGCAAGACCATGATCAGTCCTCTCAGTCAGATGGAGTTGAGCGAAATAGACCGTCAGTGTGCCTCAGAAAAGCCGCCGCAAGCTATACGCAGCTGTCAGACCAGAGGCCCGCGCGGGTAGCGCTTGAGCTTTTCGATCAGCTCCGCGCCAGGGATTGGCCGGTCGAACAGGTAGCCCTGGCCGACGTCGCAACGATGACGCCGCAGGAACGTCAGTTGCTGGGCGGTTTCGATGCCTTCGGCCACGACCTTGAGTTTCAGGTTGTGGGCCATGGCGATCACCGCCGAGGTGATTTCCATGTCGTCCTGGTTGTCGGGGATCTCATGGATGAAGCTGCGATCGATCTTGATGATGTCGATCGGGAATTTCTTCAGGTAGCTGAGGGACGAATAACCGGTGCCGAAGTCGTCCATGGCCAGGGTCAGGCCCAGGCGCTTGAGCTGGTCGAGCTGCAAGTGGGTGTCTTCGGTGGCTTCCAGCAGCAGGCCTTCGGTAAGCTCCAGCTCCAGCTCCAGCAGCCGCGCCGGCAGTTGTTCCTCCTTGAGGATGCTGGCGATGGAGGCGACCAGGTCCGGGTCGGAGAACTGCTTGGGTGACAAGTTGATCGCCACTTGCAGGTTACCCAGGCCGGCGGCGGTCAGTTGTTTGCTCATCCGGCAGGCCTGGCGGGCGATCCATTTGCCAATGGGGATGATCAGGCCGGTTTCTTCGGCCACGCTGATGAACTGGTCCGGGCGGATCATGCCCTTTTCCGGATGGTTCCAGCGCAGCAGCGCTTCCATGCCCAGCAGGCGGCCGCTGCGCAGGCACAGCTTGGGCTGGTAGAAGACATCCAGTTCGTTCTGGGTCAAGGCACGTCGCAGGTTGTTTTCCACGAACAGCTTGTAGCTGGCCTCGGCATTCAGTGCTTCGGTGAACACTTGGACCTGGTGCTTGCCGTTGGCCTTGGCCTTGTGCAGGGCGAGGCCGGCATTGCGCATCAGGGTCTGCGGGTCGCGACCGTGCAGCGGCGCGCAGGCGAGGCCCACGGAGCCGGTCACGCTGATCAACTGGTTGTCGACGAACATCGGTTTGTCGAGGGTCATCAGCAACTGGCTGGCGATCTGCTGCCCGGCCTCCAGATCGGTGTCGTCCAGCAGCACCGCGAATTCGTTACTGGCGAAGCGCGCCAGGCTGCCACTGGGGCTCAAGCTGTTGCGCAGGCGCCGGGCCAGGCTGATCAACAGTTTGTCGCCGGTCTGGTGGCCGAGACTGTCGTTGATGCGCTTGAAATTGTCGATGTCCACCAGCAGCAGGCTGATGGGCGAGTCACTGTCCCGGGCGAAGCGTTCATCGAGGTTGCGGATGAACGCCGGGCGGTTGCCCAGGTTGGTCAGGTTGTCGGTGTACGCCAGGCGCTCGATGCGCTGCTGGGCCAGCTTGGTCTGGGTGATGTCTTCGTAGATGCCGATATAGTGGGTCAACTCGCGGTTGTCGCCGTAGACCTTGGAAATCGACAACTGGCCCCAGTAGGGCTCCAGGTTCTTGCGCCGGCTCTTGAACTCACCCTGCCAGCTGTTGCTCTGGGCCAGTGCCGAGGGCGCATCGAACAGCAGTTCGCTGAGGTTTTCCAGGGCCGGCAGTTCCGAGAGGCGCTGGCCGTGGACTTCCTCGGTGGTGTACTGGGTGATGGCGGTGAAGCTTGGGTTGACGTACTCCACCACGCCGTCGCAATTGACCAGCAGGAACGCGTTGGCGCTCTGTTCCACGGCGCGCTGGAACAGGTGCAGGGCGCTGGTGGCGGTGCGTCGGTTGTGGTTGTTGATGACTTGGGCGAACTGGTCCGCCAGCTCGCCGGCAAAGGCGATCTCATCCGACTGCCAGGCGCGGGTGGCGCCCACTTGTTCCAGGCACAGCACGCCCACCACTTGGCCGTCGATACGCACGCTGGCGTCTAGAATGGCGTTGACGTCGCGAGCGCGCAGGTTCCCGGCCATTTCCCGGGTACGCGGGTCGCGCATCGCATTGTGGGCGTCGATGGCGCGGCAGGTCTGCAGCGCCTCCATGTAGTCGGGAAACTCGTTGGCGTCGATCACCGCTGGCAGGAAATATTCCTGGGATGCGCGGTTATAGGCGGAAATCGGCACCAGCTTGCCATCGTCGAGGTTCCAGATACTGGCGCAATCGATCTGGTAGATGTCGCAGGCGCTGCGAGTGATGAGTTCGGCCGCTTCGAGCAGGGAATTGTTGGCGCTGTAGCGTTGGCGGGTCAGCAGCAGGATCAGGTCCTGTTGGGCGCGTACGCGGTCCAGATGCTGGAGCTGCTCTTGCTGGGCGCGCTGGTTCAGTTCCAGGGCGATCTGCAGGCGCGAGTTCTGGGTTTCCAGGTCCAGGGCCGGCATGGAGGGTTCGCTTTGCAGCAAATTGTCCACCACCAGCAGGTAGCCGCGCAGCAGGTGGCGATTGTGCTGTTTATAGGCTTCGCCCGTCTCCAGCACGTTCATCGGCCCCTTGGCGGTGTGGAGCGTGTAGCGAATCTGGTAATGCGCGGCCTGGGCCAACTGCTGCTGGATGGCGTCATGCAGTTGATAGCGCGCTTCGGGTTCCATCAGGCTGGCGTAGGGCGAACTGACCAGCGAGCACAGCTCTACCGCCGGCAGGCCGAAGTGTCGCTCGCAATTGGGGTCGAGGAACAACAGCGCCCAGCTAGCTTCATTCAGCCGTTCGAAACGCAGCATACCGAGCCGCGCGGGCACCGGTAACTGCGTCACTACCTCGGCCGCCATACGGCTGGCGGCATCGGGTTGGCTTTTCATGGGGAAACTCGCTTCGAAAATGCTGATCGCGCCGGGCTGACGCCCTCGTTATTACGGATTGGCGCAAGGTTGCATCATTGCGGCACTGGCTGACAAGAGAGATGAAGGCCAAGTGCTATAAACCTTTTATCGGCCGACAACGGGATTTCTCCAGTCGCCAGCCGATCAGAGGGCATGGAAGTTCATCGCAGCGGGATATCGACCGTCTGCAAGGGCCTGCCGTCACGGTCGTGGAAGGTGACTTGGAGGCTCTGCGCCGTGACCTGCAGGCGGGCGAAGTTGTCCTGGCTCACCACTTCGCTGGTCAGTTCATAGCGGTACTCACCGCTGTCCGTGCGGGCCATGGGCCGATGGAAAATAAAATCCGCGGCTTTTGCAAAAGGCAGCAGTTTGCTGTTGTAGAACGGCGAGGAAACGACGGTGTTGACCTCGAAATCAGGATCCTCGCTGTGGCGCAGCCGGCTGGTCATGGAACCGTGGACGTCACCCGAAATGAACACTACGTTTTTGATCCGCTGGCGACGGATGCTGTCCAGCAGTCGCAGCCGTTGTGCCGGAAACGCCTGCCAGGCATCGCCGTCATTGCGCTTGTGGTCAGGGAAAAACATCACACTGGTGACGACGAGCTTGACCCGGGCGGGGCTGCTGACAAGCCATTCAAGCAGGGCCTGTTCCTGTTCCTGGTCGAGGATGCGCCGGTCGTCCGCCGACAGGTTGCGTTGCGTCCGGCTGTCGGTAACGAACCAATGGATATCCCCGTGGGCAAAGGTGTACCAGTAGCGGGTCAACGCCCTGTTCAATGTTCCGTCGCCCGACAGTTCATGGACGGGTCCGTGGCTGGCCTGGTAAAGCCGATAAGCGCTCATGGCATTGGCATACAGGAGGTCGTCCTGGGCGGTTCTCCTGGCGGGCCAGTTGTCTTCGATTTCATGGTCGTCGAGGATCATGTAGGTCGGGGTGCCAGCCATCAGCTTGCGGATCTGCGGCTGGGCAAATACCGTTCGGTATCTGAAGAGGATGTTTTCATAGGTTCGGTCCGGGCCGATGACATTCAGGTCATCGAGGTAAACCTGGTCGCCGGTCATCACTACCGCGCTGATCGGCGGGTCGGCTTGTTCGACGACGCGATTGATGCCGGCAAAGGTGCGATCCCCGAGCGCGGGTAGCAGCGGGGTATTGGCGACGATCCGCAAGTAGCGACATGAGCCCACGATGTAAGTCCGCGGCGCATCGGTTTTATCGGTCGGCGTGCGCAAGCAATAGGTGTTCCTGGGCCATTGCAAGGGCAGTTCCTGGATGGTTTCCACGGTGTGGGTCGGGCTCAGGGGGCTGAACCAGCCGGCCTGGTATTCGTAGGCGGTGTCGGGTTGAAGACCTTTCAACACGATGACATCGGACATGTCGCGGTAGGCCTTCAGTTGGACAAATTGCCCTATCGACCAGCCTGTGTCCCCTCGGCGTCGGTGGCGAATGCCGGCAAATACCTGGCTGTTGCCATGATCACCGCGCAGGAATATCCGGGCATGGTCCGTGGTCGTGTGCCCGACAATCGGGCCGACGGTAGGTTTGAACATATTCGAATCCATTCGAAGTTTTAATGGGACACCCATCAAGGTGCCTTGGCGGTTCGATGCTAAAGCTCGGTGGGCGATAAATATCGATAGGGAAGGGGGCGCGGGGTGTGGGGAATGACTACAGGGGGCGTAGTCATTTAAAACTTGGGCGGTAGGAAAATTACCGCGTCGCCTGACCTACCGCCATCGCGAGCAGGCTCGCTCCCACAGGGGGGGCTTGGTTGGTTTCAAGTTAAGGTGCAGCGCCACAAATCCATTGTGGGAGCGAGCCTGGTGGGAGCAAAGCTTGCTCGCGATCCAGGCACCGCAGCACTCAAGAGACCGCGGTGTTTTCATCGCGGGCAAGCCTTGCTCCCACCAAGCCCGCTCCCACAGGTCTGAATTCCAGGCAAAAAAAGCCCCGCCAAACGGACGGGGTTGAGGTACGAGCGTGGCGCTCGGAAACGGTGCGCCGAATGGCCCTCCCAAGGGAGGGCCGCCCGGTGTTACAGCAGGATGGTGCGGATGTCGCCCAGCAAGTCGCTCAGACGCTTGGTGAAGCGTGCGGCGGCGGCGCCATTGATCACTCGGTGATCGTAGGACAGCGACAGTGGCAGCATCAGCTTCGGCTGGAAGGCTTTACCGTCCCAGACTGGCTGGATGGTGGCCTTGGAGACGCCCAGGATCGCCACTTCCGGCGCGTTGACGATCGGCGTGAAGCCGGTGCCGCCAATGTGGCCGAGGCTGGAGATGGTGAAGCAGGCGCCCTGCATGTCGTCGGCGGTGAGCTTCTTGTTCCGGGCTTTTTCGGCCAGGGCAGCGGCTTCGCCAGCCAGTTGCAGCAGGCTCTTCTGGTCGACGTTGCGGATGACCGGTACCAGCAGGCCTTCCGGGGTGTCGACGGCAAAGCCGATGTGCACGTATTTCTTGCGGATCACAGCCTTGCCGCTTGGGGCCAGGGAGGCGTTGAAGTCCGGCAGTTCCTTGAGCAGGTGTGCACAGGCCTTGAGCAGCAGTGGCAGCACGGTCAGCTTCACGCCGGCCTTTTCCGCCACGGCTTTCTGCGCGACGCGGAAAGCTTCCAGCTCGGTGATATCGGCCTGGTCGAATTGAGTCACGTGCGGGATGTTCAGCCAGCTGCGGTGCAGGCTCGACGCGCCGATCTGCATCAGGCGAGTCATGGCCACTTCTTCGGTTTCGCCGAAGCGGCTGAAGTCCACCGCCGGGATCGGCGGGATGCCCGCGCCGCCGGTGGCGCCTTCGGCCGGTGCGTTCTTGGCCTTCTGCATCATGGCCTTGACGTAGGCTTGCACGTCTTCCTTGAGCACGCGACCGTGAGGGCCGCTCGGGCCTACGGCGGACAGCTCGACACCGAATTCACGGGCCAACTGACGCACCGCAGGGCCGGCATGCACCTTGGCACCGCTAGGCGCAGGCGCAGCGGCGACAGGAGCAGGGGCTGCTTCAGCCTTGGTCGCAGGCGCGGCGGCTGGTGCTGGAGCGGCTTCAGCCTTGGCGGCTGGCGCAGCGGCCGGGGCAGGCGCGGCAGGTGCCGAGGCGCCGGCTACTTTCAGCTTCAGGATCAGGTCACCGGTGCCGACTTCGTCGTCCAGCTTGACCTCGACGCTTTCCACCACACCGGCGGCCGGCGATGGGATTTCCATGCTGGCCTTGTCGGATTCCAGGGTGATCAGCGACTGGTCGGCTTCGACGGTGTCGCCAGCCTTGACCAACACTTCGATGATCTTGGCCTTGCCCGACGAACCGATGTCCGGGACATGAATATCCTGGACGCTGGCAGCGGCAGGCGCCGCAGCGGGCGCGGGAGCCGCTTCGGCAGCCGGCGCGGCGGCAGGCTTTTCAGCCGTTGCCGGGGCAGCCGCAGGGGCGGCCGCTTCAGGCGCCGCAGCGGCGCCCTCGACTTCCAGCTCCAGCAGTTCGTCGCCTTCCTTCAAGCGGTCGCCCAGCTTCACTTTCAGGCTCTTGATGACACCGGCCTTCGGCGCGGGCACTTCCATGCTGGCCTTGTCCGATTCAAGCGTCAGGATGCTCTGGTCGGCTTCGATACGGTCGCCGACCTTCACAAACAGTTCAATTACTTCACCTTCACCGCTGCCGATGTCAGGTACGCGAATGAGTTCGCTCACGAAAATTCTCCTCAGCAGTCCAGTGGGTTGCGTTTTTCTGGATCGATGCCGAACTTGGCGATGGCTTCGGCCACCACTTTAGGTTCGATATCGCCACGGTCAGCCAAGGCTTCCAGGGCTGCCAACACAACGAACTTACGGTCGACTTCGAAGAAGTGACGCAGCTTCTTGCGGCTGTCGCTACGGCCGAAACCGTCGGTGCCCAGCACTTTGAATTCCTTGGAAGGCACCCACTGGCGGATCTGCTCGGCGAACAGCTTCATGTAGTCGGTGGAGGCGATGACCGGACCTTTGCGGCCATTTAGGCACTCTTCGACGTAGCTCAGCTTTGGCTTCTGGCCAGGGTGCAGGCGGTTGCTGCGTTCTACGGCCAGGCCGTCGCGACGCAGTTCGTTGAAGCTGGTGACGCTCCAGACGTCGGCACCGACGTTGAACTCTTCACGCAGGATCTTCGCCGCTTCACGCACTTCGCGCAGGATGGTGCCGGAGCCCATCAGTTGGACATGGTGCGCCGCTTCGCGGGTGTCTTCCTCGAGCAGGTACATGCCCTTGACGATGCCTGCTTCCACGCCGGCCGGCATGGCTGGCTGCTGGTAGGACTCGTTCATCACGGTGATGTAGTAGAAGACGTCCTGTTGCTCTTCGGTCATCTTCTTCATGCCGTCCTGGATGATCACCGCCAGCTCGTAGCCGTAGGTCGGATCATAGGTGCGGCAGTTCGGGATAGTCCCGGCCAGCATGTGGCTGTGGCCGTCTTCGTGCTGCAGGCCTTCACCGTTCAGCGTGGTACGGCCGGCGGTACCGCCGATCAGGAAGCCACGGGTACGGCTGTCGCCAGCGGCCCAGGCCAGGTCACCGATACGCTGGAAGCCGAACATCGAGTAGAAGATGTAGAACGGCAGCATCGGCTGGTTGTGGCTGGAGTACGAAGTACCGGCGGCAATGAAGGAGCTCATGGCGCCCGCTTCGTTGATGCCTTCCTCGAGGATCTGGCCCTTCTTGTCTTCGCGGTAGAACATCACCTGGTCTTTATCGACTGGCTCGT
Organism: Pseudomonas sp. SWRI179; assembly: GCF_014268705.1. Lineage (NCBI taxonomy): Bacteria > Pseudomonadati > Pseudomonadota > Gammaproteobacteria > Pseudomonadales > Pseudomonadaceae > Pseudomonas > Pseudomonas sp. SWRI179. The sequence goes on from NZ_JABWRA010000014.1 coordinate 89,968, forward strand.
AGAGCTGGCCGACGGACGAGTAGATGCCCAACTGGCGGAACATGCCTTCCATACCGAAGGTACGGGCTTCGTCCGGGATGATCGGGACGATGCGCTGGCCGATTTCCTTGTCCTTGACCAATTGCGCGAGGATCCGCACGAAGGCCATGGTGGTGGAGATTTCACGGTCGCCCGAGCCGTCCAGGATCGCCTTGAGGGTTTCCAGTGGCGGGGTCGGGATGCTGAAGCTCTTGGCGCGACGCTGTGGCACGAAACCGCCCAGTGCGGCACGGCGCTCGGCCAGGTAACGGGCTTCGGCGCTGCCTTCTTCAGGCTTGAAGAACGGCAGGTTTTCCAGCTCGCTGTCCTTGACCGGAATATCGAAGCGGTCGCGGAACAACTTCAGGCTGTCGACATCGACTTTCTTGGTGTTGTGCGCGGTGTTCTTCGCTTCGCCGGCACCGGTGCCATAACCCTTGATGGTCTTGGCCAGGATGACGGTCGGCTGTTCTTTGTGGTTGACCGCCTGGTGGTACGCCGCGTAGACCTTGTACGGGTCGTGGCCGCCACGGTTGAGCTTCCAGATCTCGTCGTCGGACAGGTCGGCGACCATGGCCTTGAGTTCAGGCGAGTTGAAGAAGTGCTCACGGACGAACGCGCCGTCCTTGGCCTTGTAGTTCTGGTATTCGCCGTCGATGACTTCGTCCATGCGACGTTGCAGGATACCGTCGACGTCCTTGGCCAGCAGTGGGTCCCAGAAGCGGCCCCAGATGACTTTGTTGACGTTCCACTGGGCGCCACGGAACACGCCTTCGAGTTCCTGGATGATCTTGGCGTTGCCGCGAACCGGGCCGTCGAGGCGCTGCAGGTTGCAGTTGATGACAAAGATCAGGTTGTCCAGCTTCTCGCGGCCGGCCAGGGAGATTGCGCCCAGGGATTCCGGCTCGTCGCACTCGCCGTCGCCCATGAAGCACCAGACTTTCTGCTTGCCTGGCTGGATGAAGCCACGGGCTTCCAGGTACTTCATGAAGCGTGCCTGGTAGATCGCCTGGATCGGGCCCAGGCCCATGGAAACGGTCGGGAACTGCCAGAAGTCCGGCATCAGCCAAGGGTGCGGGTACGAGGACAGGCCGTTGCCGTCCACTTCCTGGCGGAAGTTGTTCATCTGGTCTTCGGTAATGCGGCCTTCCATGAACGCACGGGCGTAGACGCCTGGCGATGCGTGACCCTGGAAGTAGATCAGGTCGCCGCCGTGTTCGTCGGTCGGGGCCTGGAAGAAGTAGTTGAAGCCGATGTCATACAGCGTCGCGCTGGAGGCGAAGCTGGAGATGTGACCGCCCAGGTCAGAATCTTTCAGGTTGGTACGCATGACCATGGCCAACGCGTTCCAGCGTACCAGCGAGCGAATGCGGCGTTCCATGAACAGGTCGCCAGGCATGCGTGCTTCGTGGGTAACGGGGATCGTGTTGCGGTACGGCGTGGTGATGGCGTAGGGCAGTTGCGAACCGCTGCGGGTCGCGAGTTCGCCCATACGGGTCATCAGATAATGAGCACGGTCTTCGCCTTCTTTGTCGAGAACCGATTCCAGGGCGTCCAGCCATTCCTGGGTTTCGACGGGATCGAGGTCTTGCATGGCTTGCTCCAGGGCGGAAAGGCTACCAGAATCGGTTGCCTGAGTTTGCGACTGGCCTTGTGGGCAGACGATATAAATTCTTGGATTGCCGAAGGTTGTTTCGGCGGCGTGTAGTTTTACTACAAATCGTCGGCCGTTTCAGCCTTTCGAATGTATAGACGAGTAGTAAAACTACACCTGAGCGGCTCGTGGCCCCTCGTTTCGTTGTGAGAATAATCGTTACTGTTGGTCTTTAGCCAACTCGAACAGGTAAAAACTTGATGCCGGCTGCCAATAAAATCAGATTTTCAGCTATTTATCATCTTTGTTCGACAGTCGATCAGGTAGTGTCTTTTGAAAAAACACTACATCCAGCCTTTCCCGCGCCGATCAAGGATAGACCATGAGCCTGCCCTCGCTTGTCGAAGTACCTGCGATTCTCCAGTCATTGGTCAGTCGTGCCGAGCAGTCGTTCCGTGCGGCGGTCGCCTGCCTCGACGACGATCATGGGCTGTCGGCCTGGACCCCGCAACGCTGGGAGGCGTTCAACCGCATTGCCGCCGCCAGCGACTTTGTCATCGAGCAGAGTGTTCGTGACCCGGTGATGCTCCTGGAGCTGGTGCGCAGCGGCGAACTGGACCGTAGCCTGGCACCCGGCGAAATGTGTGCGCAGATCGGCGCCGCCGTCCAGGCCGCCGAAACCGAAGACGAACTGGGCCGCGTCCTGCGCCGCCAACGTACCCGCCAGCAAGTGCGGATCATCTGGCGCGACCTGACCCGCCAGGCCGATCTGGTCCAGACCTGTCGCGACCTCTCGGACATGGCCGACACCTGCATCGACCAGGCTTACCAATGGTTGTATCAGCGCCTCAGCCAGCAATTCGGCACGCCCACCGGGCGGCGCAGCGGCGAGCCGCAGCAGATGGTCATCCTCGGCATGGGCAAGCTGGGGGCGGTGGAACTGAACCTGTCGTCGGACATCGACCTGATCTTCGCGTACCCCGAGGGCGGTGAAACCGTGGGCGTCAAGCGGCCGCTGGATAACCAGGAATTTTTCATCCGCGTCGGCCAGCGCCTGATCAAGGCCCTCGACCCGATGACCGTCGACGGCTTCGTATTCCGCGTCGACATGCGCCTGCGCCCCTACGGCTCGGCCGGTGCGCTGGTGCTGAGCTTCAATGCCCTGGAGCAGTATTACCAGGACCAGGGCCGCGACTGGGAACGCTACGCCATGATCAAGGCGCGGGTGGTGGCCGGCGACCAGGTGGCCGGCGCGCAACTGCTCGACATGCTGCGTCCGTTCGTCTATCGCCGTTACCTGGATTTCTCCGCCATCGAAGCGCTGCGCACCATGAAGCAGTTGATCCAGCAGGAGGTGCGGCGCAAGGGCATGGCCGACAACATCAAGTTGGGCTCGGGCGGCATTCGCGAGGTCGAGTTCATTGCCCAGGCTTTCCAGCTGATCCACGGTGGACGCGACTTGAGCTTGCAGCAGCGACCGCTGCTCAAGGTGTTGAACACCCTGGAGGGCCAGGGTTACCTGCCGGCCAAGGTGATCGATGAGCTGCGCCAGGGCTACGAATTCCTGCGTTATACCGAGCATGCGATCCAGGCCATTGCCGATCGCCAGACCCAGATGCTGCCGGACAGCCCGCAGGATCAGGCGCGCATTGCGTTCATGCTGGGTTTTGCCGACTGGTCGGCCTTTCATGAGCGACTGATGTACTGGCGCGGGCGCGTGGCCTGGCATTTCGGCCAGGTCATCGCCGACCCGGATGAAGAAGAGGGCGGTGAAAGCGAAGTGGTGGTCGGCGGCGAATGGTTGCCGTTGTGGGAAGACAGCCAGAATGAAGAAGTGGCGTGCCGTCAGTTGGAAGAGGGCGGCTTCGTCGATGCGCCCAAAGCCCTCAAGGCCCTGGCCGTCCTGCGCGGCAGCCCGCAATTGCGCGCCATGCAGCGCTTGGGGCGCGAACGCCTGGATGCGTTCATTCCGCGCCTGCTGGCCCAGGCTGTGGAGCATGCCGATCCGGACCTGGTGTTGGAGCGGGTGCTGCCCTTGGTAGAAGCCGTGGCTCGCCGTTCGGCCTACCTTGTGTTGTTGACGGAAAACCCCGGTGCCCTGCGGCGCTTGCTGACGCTGTGCGCGGCGAGCCCGTGGATTGCCGAGCAAATCACCCGTTTCCCGCTGCTGCTCGATGAGTTGCTCAACGAGGGCCGGCTGTTCAAACCGCCCCTGGCGCCGGAATTGGCGGCGGAGTTGCGTGAGCGCCTGACGCGCATTCCCGAGGATGATCTGGAGCAGCAAATGGAGGCGTTGCGGCATTTCAAGCTGGCGCACCGTCTGCGGGTGGCGGCGTCGGAAATCGCCGGCAGCCTGCCGTTGATGAAGGTCAGCGATTACCTGACCTGGCTGGCCGAGGCGATTCTCGAACAAGTGCTGGCCCTGGCCTGGCGCCAGACGGCCGCCAAGCACGGCGTGCCGTTGCGCACCGACGGCAGCCTGTGTGACCCGGGCTTCATTATTGTCGGTTATGGGAAAGTCGGCGGCCTGGAATTGGGCCATGGTTCCGACCTGGACCTGGTGTTCATCCACGATGGCGACCCGCAGGCGGAAACCGACGGCCCGAAACCCATCGACGGCGCGCAATTCTTCACCCGGCTTGGCCAGCGGATCATTCACCTGCTGACCGCCCAGACCAACTCCGGGCAGTTGTATGAAGTGGATATGCGCCTGAGACCGTCCGGGGCGTCGGGGTTGCTGGTCAGTTCCCTCGGGGCGTTTGCCCGCTACCAGGAGAACGAAGCCTGGACCTGGGAGCATCAGGCGCTGGTGCGAGCCCGTGTGCTGGTGGGGAGTCAGGACGTGGGCCAGGCGTTCGAAAAGGTCCGCATCCAGGTGTTGGGACGCAAGCGTGACTTGCCGACGCTGCGCCAGGAAGTCAGCGAGATGCGCGCCAAGATGCGTGACAACCTTGGCAGCAAGGCCACCGCCGCCGGGACCGCGCCGAATGCCTTCGAGGCCGCGGCGCCCTTCGACCTCAAGCAGGATGCCGGAGGTATCGTCGATATTGAATTTATGGTGCAATACGCGGCCCTGGCGTGGTCCGAAGAGCATCCATCGCTGGTGCGCTACACCGATAACATCCGCATCCTGGACGGGTTGCAGGAAGTCGGGTTGATGCCGTCCGAAGACGCGACGCTGTTACGCGAGGCCTACAAAGCCTACCGCTCCGCCGCTCACCGGCAAGCCTTGCAGAAAGATGCCGGGGTGATCGCAGGCGACCAGTTCGTGGATGAGCGCCGGCAGGTAGTGCGGATCTGGCGGGAGCTGGGGCTGAGCTGAAGCTTTAAATGTGGGAGCGAGCCTGCTCGCGAAAGCGGAGTGTCAGGCGACATTGATGTTGGATGTCCCGGCCTCTTCGCGAGCAGGCTCGCTCCCACAATGGATTGGTGGTGTTGCGCAGAGCTTGAAACCTCTGCGGGCCCCTGTGGGAGCGGGCTTGCTCGCGAAGGCGGAGTGTCAGGCGACATTGATGTTGGATGGGCTGGCCCTTCGCGAGCAAGCCCGCTCCCACAATGGATTTGCGGTGCTGCACGGTGTTGGAAACGTATGCAGGCCCCCTGTGGGAGCGAGCCTGCTCGCGAAAGCGGGGTGTCAGGTGACATTGATGTTGGATGTCCCGGCCTCTTCGCGAGCAAGCCCGCTCCCACAATGGATTGGTGGTGCTGCGCAGAGCTTGAAACCTCTGCGGGCCCCTGTGGGAGCGGGCTTGCTCGCGAAGGCGGAGTGTCAGCCGACAATGATGTTGGATGGGCTGGCCTCTTCGCGAGCAGGCTCGCTCCCACAATGGATTGGTGGTGCTGCACGGTGTTGGAAACGTATGCAGGCCCCCTGTGGGAGCGAGCCTGCTCGCGATAGCGGAGTGTCAGGCGACATTGATGTTGGATGTGCTGGCCCCTTCGCGAGCAGGCTCGCTCCCACAATGGATTTGTGGTTCTGCACGGTGTTGGAAACGTATGCAGGCCCCCTGTGGGAGCGAGCCTGCTCGCGATAGCGGAGTGTCAGGCGACATTGATGTTGGATGGGCTGGCCCTTTCGCGAGCAAGCCCGCTCCCACAGTGGATTGGCGGTGCTGCGCGGTACTTGAAACAGATGAGTACTGCCACAGTTGATTGGCGGTGTGTTGTAGATTAGGGCAACAGGCAACGACCTAAGCCACAGTGATTCTCGAGGCGGGGAGGCGTAGGCCTCCCCGTATCGTTTTTGGAAAGCACATGAATATTTTGATCGTTGGGCCCAGTTGGGTCGGTGACATGGTGATGGCGCAGACACTGTTCCAGTGTTTGAAACAGCGTCATCCGCAGTGCGAAATCGACGTCCTGGCCCCTGAGTGGAGCCGGCCGATCCTGGAACGTATGCCCGAAGTGCGCAAGGCCTTGAGCTTCCCGCTCGGCCACGGCGCGCTGGAGCTGGCGACCCGTCGGCGCATCGGTAAATCCCTGGCCGGTCAGTACGACCAGGCGATCCTGTTGCCCAACTCGTTGAAGTCGGCGCTGGTGCCGTTCTTCGCCGGCATCCCCAAGCGCACCGGCTGGCGTGGCGAGTTTCGCTACGGCCTGCTCAACGACGTGCGCAAGCTGGACAAAGAACGTTATCCGTTGATGATCGAGCGCTTCATGGCCCTGGCCTACGAACCTGGCTCCGAGTTGCCCAAGCCGTATCCGCGGCCGAGCCTGCGGATCGACCCGGTGACCCGTGACGCGGCGCTGGCCAAGTTCGGCCTGAGCCTGGATCGCCCAGTGCTCGCCCTGTGTCCAGGTGCGGAGTTCGGCGAATCCAAGCGCTGGCCGGCGGAGCACTACGCCCAGGTGGCCGAGGCGAAAATTCGCGAAGGCTGGCAAGTCTGGCTGTTCGGTTCGAAAAAAGATCACCCGGTGGGCGAGGACATCCGCTCGCGGCTGATCCCGGGTCTTCGGGAAGAGTCGGTGAACCTCAGTGGCGACACGTCCCTGGCCGAGGCCATCGACCTGCTGTCCTGCGCCGATTCGGTGGTCTCCAACGACTCGGGCCTGATGCATGTGGCCGCGGCCTTGAATCGTCCATTGGTGGCGGTCTACGGTTCCACCTCGCCAGGCTTCACGCCGCCGCTGGCCGACCAGGTCGAAGTCGTGCGCCTGGGCATCGAGTGCAGTCCATGCTTCGATCGTACCTGCCGTTTCGGTCATTACAACTGCCTGCGCCAGCTCATGCCGCCGTCGGTGAACGAGGCCCTGGAGCGTTTGCAGGGCACCCCCGTGGAGGTCCGGTAACTTGCGGGTATTGCTGATCAAGACCTCTTCGCTGGGGGATGTGGTCCACACGTTGCCGGCGCTGACCGACGCGGCGCGGGCGATTCCCGGCATCAAGTTCGACTGGGTGGTGGAAGAAGGCTTTGCCGAAATCCCCACCTGGCACCCGGCCGTGGGCAAAGTCATTCCCGTGGCGATCCGTCGCTGGCGCAAGAACCTTTGGCAGACCATCAAGAGTGGCGAATGGCGACGTTTCAAGCAGAGCGTGCGCGCCGAAAAGTACGACCTGGTGATCGATGCCCAAGGCCTGTTGAAAAGTGCCTGGCTGACCCGCTACGTCAAGGCGCCGGTGGCTGGCCTGGATAAGGACTCTGCGCGTGAGCCCCTCGCGGCGCGCTTCTATTCGCGTCGCCTGGCCGTGGCCCGTGGTCAACATGCGGTCGAGCGGGTGCGTCAATTGTTCGCCTTGGCGCTGGGCTATGACTTACCGAAAACCCAAGGCAGCTATGGCCTCGACATCGACCGACTGGTCGAATTGCCGCGTCCTTACCCTTATGTGGTGTTCCTGCATGGCACGACCTGGGAATCCAAGCATTGGCCCGAACTTTACTGGCGCCAGCTCACCGAGCGCATGGGCCAGTTCGGCGTGGTCGTCAAGCTGCCGTGGGGCAACCCTGCCGAGAAGGCCCGGGCCGAACGCATCGCCAACGGGCTGCGCAACGCCCTGGTACTGCCGAAGCTGAACCTCGGCGGCATGGGCAAGGTGCTTGCCGGGGCCCAGGCTTGCGTGGCCGTGGACACCGGTCTCGGCCATTTGGCCGCGGCCCTGGACGTGCCGACCATTTCCTTGCTCGGCCCAACCAATCCGGTGCTGACCGGCGCCTATGGCAGGGGCCAGATTCACCTCGCCAGTGATTTCCCTTGTGCGCCGTGCATGCAGAAACATTGCACTTATCCGCCAACCGCCGAGGATGCCCGGCGGTTTGACCTGAAACGCGAGCAGCCCCTGTGCTTCACGCGTCTGAACCCCGAGCGTGTTGCCAGCCACCTGAGCACGTTATTGGCTGAGGAGCCGCGCTGATGCAATTGGCTTTTGTCCTTTACAAGTATTTCCCCTTCGGTGGCCTGCAGCGTGACTTCATGCGCATCGCCCTGGAGTGTCAGCGACGCGGCCACCAGATCCGCGTCTACACGCTGATCTGGGAAGGTGACGTGCCGCCAGGCTTCGAGGTGCTGGTGGCACCGGTCAAGGCGCTGTTCAATCATCGTCGCAACGAGAAACTCAGTGCGTGGATGGAGGCCGACCTGGCCAAGCGCCCGGTGGATCGGTTGATTGGCTTCAACAAGATGCCCGGCCTGGACGTGTACTACGCCGCCGACGGCTGCTTCGAAGACAAGGCGCAGAACCTGCGCAATTCGCTGTACCGGCGCTGGGGCCGCTACCGGCATTTCGCCGAGTATGAGCGGGCCGTGTTCGCCAAGGATGCCAAGACCGAAGTCCTGATGATCTCCGAAGTCCAGCAGCCGCTGTTCATCAAGCACTACGGCACGCCGCTGGAACGTTTCCACCTGCTGCCGCCGGGCATCGCCCAGGACCGTCGCCGGCCCGCCGACGCCGACGAGATCCGCGCCGCGTTCCGGGCCGAATTCGAGCTGGCCGACGACGACCTGCTGCTGGTGCAGATCGGCTCCGGGTTCAAGACCAAGGGCGTGGATCGCAGCCTCAAGGCCCTGGCCGCGTTGCCAGCCGAGCTGAGAAAACGCACCCGGCTGTTTGTAATTGGCCAGGACGACCCCAAAGTATTCCAACTGCAAAGCGCCGCGCTGGGCCTGGGCGACAACGTGCGGTTCCTCAAGGGCCGCAGCGATATCCCGCGTTTCCTGCTGGGCGCCGACCTGTTGATCCACCCGGCGTACAACGAGAACACCGGCACCGTATTGCTCGAAGCACTGGTGGCCGGGTTGCCGGTGCTGGTCAGCGCGGTGTGTGGGTACGCCCATTACATCGCCGAGGCCGACAGTGGCCTGGTGCTGGATGAGCCGTTCGAACAAGCCCAGCTCACCGACTACCTGGGGCGCATGTTGAACGACGCCCAGGCACGGGCGGCCTGGAGCCGCAACGGTCTGGCCTTCGCCGAGACGGCCGACCTCTACAGCATGCCGCAGCACGCGGCGGATGTGATATTGGCGGAGCACGCGCAATGAAGTTGATGCTGGCCGAACCGTTCAAGAGCCTTTGGGCCGGGCGCGATGCGTTCGCCGAAGTCGAAGCGCTCAAGGGCGAGGTCTATCGCGAACTGGAGGCCCGGCGCACCTTGCGCACGGAGGTGGACGGTCGCGGTTTTTTCGTGAAGATCCACCGCGGAATCGGTTGGGGCGAGATCTTCAAGAACCTGTTCACCGCCAAGCTGCCGGTACTCGGCGCGGGGCAGGAGTGGAAGGCGATCCAGCGCTTGCAGGAAGCGGGTGTGCCGACCATGACGGCGGTCGCCTACGGCGAGAAGGGCAGCAACCCGGCGGACCAGCACTCGTTCATCGTCACCGAAGAGCTGGCGCCGACCGTCAGCCTCGAAGACTTCAGCATCGACTGGGTCAAGCAGCCGCCGCAGCCGACGCTCAAGCGTGCGCTGATCGCCGAAGTGGCGCGCATGACCGGCATGATGCACCGCGCCGGGGTCAACCATCGTGACTGCTACATCTGCCACTTCCTCCTGCACACCGACAAACCGGTGACGCCTGGGGATTTCAAGCTCTCGGTGATCGACCTGCACCGCGCCCAGACCCGTCCTGCCATCACCACTCGCTGGCGCAACAAGGACCTGGCGGCGCTGTATTTTTCGGCGCTGGACATCGGTCTGACCCGCCGCGACAAACTGCGTTTTCTCAAAGGCTATTTCCAACAGCCGCTGCGTCGAATCCTCGCCGAAGAGGCTTCGCTGCTGGCCTGGCTCGAAGGCAAGGCCAACAAACTGTATGCCCGCAAGCAGCGGTACGGGGACGCGCTCTGATGTCGGGTTGGAATCTGGAACCGGCATATGCCGAGTTGGCAGAGGATTTTGGCAGCCTCGAAGCGGTGTTCGCATTGCAAGGAGAGCGCTTGACCCGCGACCCGTTGTCCGAGGTGATCCGGGTACAGCGCAACGGCGTGAATTATTACGTCAAGCGCTACGTCGGGGCCGGCAAAGGCTTGCGGCGCTACCTGGGCAAGCCACGGGTCAAGTCCGAATGGCAGAACCTCAAGCGCTTCGCCAAATGGGGCATCCCCACCGCTGAAGTCGTGGGCTGGGGCTTGGAGCGAAACGGCGCGACCTATGCCCGTGGGGCGCTGATCACCCGCGAACTGCCGCATACCGAAGACCTCTCGGCCCTCGCCGAGCGCCAAGATCCGAGGCTGGCGGACCGTGCCTGGGTCGATAACGTCAGCCGGCAACTGGCCGGTTATACGCGAACCATGCACGACCACCGCTTCACCCATAACGATCTCAAATGGCGCAACCTGCTCATCGACGACCGTTCGCAGCTGTTTCTGATCGACTGCCCGAACGGCGATTTCTGGCGCGGTTTCTGGCTCAAGTACCGTATCACCAAGGACTTGGCGTGCCTGGATAAAGTGGCCAAATACCATTTGTCGGCCACGCAGCGCCTGCGTTTTTACCTGCAATACCGCCAGCGCGACCGGCTCGATGCGTGCGACAAGAAGCGCATCCGCCACGTGGTGAGATTTTTCGAGGGGCGCGAATGACTGATTTTTTGGCCGCTGAAGACCGGGCGTTGTTGCAACGTCATGGCCTGGACAGCTTCGAGGCCTTGTGGGCGCGGCAACTGGACGCGGTGGACGAACCCAACACCTCGGGCGATGGCTGGAGCAGCGTGTTCCGGCTGGAACTGGAAGGGCAGGGTTATTACCTCAAGCGCCAGAGCAATTACCTGACCCGGACTTGGTCCCACCCGTTTGGCGAACCGAGCTTTTCCCGGGAATTTCGCAATATCAGCCGTTATCGGCAGTTGCACATTCCCGCGCTGCAAGCGGTGTTCTACGGTCAGCGCAAAGTGAACGGCGAGGCGCGGGCGGTCCTGCTGACGCGTGCGCTGGACGGCTGGGATGACCTTGATTCACTGCTGCAACGCTGGTCGACGCTGAGTGGCGGCCAACGTACAGGCATCCTTCAAGCCTGTGGTCACTTGGCGCGTCGCCTGCACAATGCCCATCAAATGCATGGCTGTTTCTATCCCAAGCATATTTTCCTGCAAGCCATCGACGGTCACTACCAGGCACAGCTGATTGACCTGGAGAAAACCCGGCCGCTGTTGTTCGGCCAACGTGACCGGGTCAAGGACCTCGAGCCGCTGTTGCGACGGGCAGGCGCCTGGAAGAGCGACGATGTGCGCCAATTGCTGTCTGTTTATCTAGAGCAGCCGCTCGACAGCGCTCTGGTCGACAGCTGGATGACCCGGCTGGCCGCCCGACGTAGCGACAAGGAGGCTCGTTGATGCTTTTGTCCGAACTGAAAAATGCCGGTCGCAATCCTGGCCTGCCCCTGAGCCTGGAGCTGGCGGACGCCGCCGGCCCGGCGCAGTTGCAGTTGTTGACGCTACTGCGGGTTTTGCCAGGGCAGCGCTACGTGGGCGCCGGCATATGGCGAGGCCGCCCGGTGTTGGCCAAGTTACTGGTGGGCAGCAAGGCACCCCGACATTTCCAGCGTGAGCTTCAAGGCGTTCGCCTGCTGGCGGAGCAGGGGCTGACGACGCCGTTGCTACTGGCCGATGGCTTGAAGGAAGGCGAAGGTGGCTGGTTGCTGTTCGAGCTGCTGGAAGATGCCGAGAGCCTTGGTGACGCCTGGAAGCAGGTCGAACATCTGCCGATACTGGCGGATGAGCAAACGGCGGTGCTGGCCGAGGCCTTGGATGCGATTGCGCGGCTGCACAGCAAAGGCCTGTGGCAGGAAGACCTGCACCTGGACAATCTGCTGCGCCACGGCGGCAAGCTTTATCTCATCGATGGCGCTGGCATTCGCGTCGAAACCCCCGGCCAGCCATTGTCGCGGCAGAAGGTGCTGGAGAATCTGGGCGTGTTTTTCGCCCAGCTTCCCAAATCCATCGAGCCGTTCAACGAAGAATTGCTGGTGCATTACTTGCTGGGCAACGCTGAACACGCGCTGCCCATGGAAGCGCTGCAAAAACAGATCGACAAGGTCCACGCCTGGCGACTGAAGGACTTTCTTGAAAAAGTCGGGCGCGAGTGCAGCCTTTTCAGTGTGCAGCGCGGGCCGTTCGGGCTGCGGGCGATCCGCCGTGAAGAAGAGGCCGCGATGATGCCAGTGCTCGAGCAGGCCGATGCCTTGCTCGACCAAGGCCACCTGTACAAGACCGGCGGCGCGGCGAGTGTTGGAAAAGTGGTCGCGAACGGCCGCACACTGATCATCAAGCGCTACAACATCAAGGGATTCGCCCATTGGCTCAAGCGCTTCTGGCGTCCGAGCCGTGCCTGGCATGCCTGGCGCGAAGGCCATCGCCTGGCCTTCCTCGGCATCGCCACGCCCAAGCCGCTGGCGCTGCTGGAAAAGCGTTTCCTGTGGCTGCGTCGTGGTGCCTATCTGGTCACTGAGCACCTGCCTGGCCCGGATATCATCGAGCGCTTCGCCCCTTACGTGGAGAGCGGCGAAGCCCCCGAGACGGAGCTGCTGGCACTGGATCGCTTGTTCGCCGACCTCATTCGCGAGCGCATCAGTCACGGTGACTTCAAAGGGCATAACCTGTTCTGGCAAGACGACCGCTGGGCGCTGATCGACCTGGACTCCATGTGCCAGCACCGTAGCCAGGCCAGCTTCGCCCCGGCCTACGCCCGGGATCGGGCGCGGTTCGTGCGCAATTGGCCGCAGGACAGTGGGTTGTATCGGGTGATCGATCAGCGGTTGCCCAAAACGGTCGATAGCGCTTCGTCCGCCCTATGAACCACAGATGAAGACCCTTTAGCTCACTTGAGGTCGCCGATGCCCCTGTGGCGAGGGAGCTTGCTCCCGCTGGGCTGCGCAGCGGCCCCAAAAGGCCGGCGCATTCCCACAGGAAAACCGCATCAACCGGTTTACGACGGCTGCGCCGCCGAGCGGGAGCAAGCTCCCTCGCCACAGGTGCGATGCGCTGCCCTGCAAACAGCGCCAAGCAATCGTCTGCTGCACGTTCGCCACTCACCGCTAGAGGCTTAAGGCCGCTTTTAAGCTATAATCCCGCCCTTTAGCTGCCCCGCACCCTTGGTGCGCGGCACATCCATTTTTCGCGGCGCTTGTCGCCCGTATGCAGACATAAGAGGCTAGACCCTGTGGCATTGACGATTCTTGGCCTGTCCGGCGCCCTTAGCCATGATCCTTCCGCAGCGCTGTACATTGACGGCAAGCTGATCGCGGCGGCCGAGGAAGAGCGCTTCGTACGCGATAAACATGCAAAGAACCGCATGCCCTACGAGTCGGCGAAGTTCTGCCTGGAGCAGGCCGGCATCAAGCCTTCCGACGTTGATGTGGTGGCGATCCCCTTCGCCCCGATCAGCCTGTTCGGCGAAGCGCGCTGGCACTACGCCAAGCGTTACTGGTACGCCCCGGACCGCGCCCTCGACGCGATCCTGATGGGCAACCGTCGCTACAAGCGTTATCGCCGCAAGATTGTCTGGTGCCTGGAACAACTGGGCTTCGATCCGAAAAAGATCAAGATCGAACCGGTCGAGCACCACCTGGCCCACGCTTCCAGCGCCTACCACTGCTCGGGTTTCCAGGAAAAAACCGCGATCCTGGGCATCGACGGCAAGGGTGAGTACGCCACGACCTTCTTCGGCTATGGCGAAAACGGCAAGATCCACAAGATCAAGGAATTCTTCGACCCGGACTCCCTGGGTGGCCTGTACGGCGCGATCACCGAGTTCCTCGGTTTCGAAATGCTCGATGGCGAATTCAAGGTCATGGGCATGGCGCCCTACGGCGATGCCAGCAAGTACGATTTCTCGCGCCTGGCCTCGTTCGAAAACGGCGAATTGGTGATCAACACCGACTACGCCAACGTCATCGGCCTGCGCCGTTATAAAGAGAAGGGCAAGGGCTTCTACTTCTCGCCGAAGCTGATCGAGTGGCTCGGCCCGAAACGTGAAGGCGACATTGCCGACGAACCGTACATCCACTACGCGGCGAGCATGCAGGCGCTGTTCGAGAAGCTCGCACTGCAAATGATCGACCACTACCTGGGCGACGTGCTCAAGGAAACCGGCAAGCTGGCCTTCGCCGGTGGTTGTGCGTTGAACGTCAAGCTGAACCAGAAGATCATCGCCCGTGACGACGTCAAGGAGCTGTTCGTGCAACCGGCTTCCGGCGACGCCGGTACGGCGGTGGGGGCGGCGGCTTATGTGTCCCACGCCCGTGGCGTGCCGGTGGAGAAGATGGAACACGTCTACCTCGGCCCCGCCTACAGCAACGAAGATGTGATCGCCGCGTGCGCTCGTCATCCGAGCAAGCCTGAGTGGCGCAAAATCGACAACACCCCGGAGCGCATCGCCAAGATCATGGTCGACGGCAACCCCGTGGCCTGGTTCCAGGGGCGCATGGAGTTTGGCCCACGTGCCTTGGGAGGACGCTCGATCATCGGGTGCCCAAGCGCCAGCGGCGTGGCCGATCGCATCAACGAACAGATCAAGTTCCGGGAGCGCTGGAGGCCGTTCTGCCCGTCGATGCTCGACACCGTTGCGCCGCAGATGATCAAGGTCGACCACCCGGCCCCTTTCATGACCTTCACCTTTGAAGTGGCCGAGGAATGGAAAACCCGCGTGCCGGAAGTCGTCCATGAAGACGGCACCTCCCGCGCCCAAGTGCTCAAGCGTGAATACAACCCGCGCTACTACGACATGATGAAGGCCCTGGAAGTCCTGACTGGCAACGGCGTGTCGCTGAACACCTCGCTCAACCGTCGTGGCGAGCCGATGATCTGCTCGCCGACCGACGCGCTGAACATGTTCTTCGGTTCCGACCTGCAGTACCTGATCATGGAAGACATTCTGGTGGTCAAGGACGGTGTGGACGCTTATGACTGAGGTGCTGGTCAGTGTCATCATTCCGGCCTACAACTACGCCGAGACCTTGCCTCGTGCGGTGAATTCAGTCATTGCGCAGTTGAGCGAAGCCCAGGCTGAGTTGTTGGTGATCGACGATGGTTCCACCGATGCAACGCCCCAGGTCCTGGCGCAATTGCAGGCCGAACATGCCGGGGGCTTCCGAGCCCTGCGCAAGCCCAACGGCGGTTTGTCGTCGGTCCGCAACCGCGGGATTGAGGAGGCTCGGGGGCAATACCTGATCTTCCTCGACGCCGATGATGAGATGGCACCCGGTGCCCTTGCCGCGGTGACCCAGCATATAACCAGTCATCCCGAGACTCGCCTGGTCATCGGCGGCCACTGGTCGGTGTTTGCGGACGGACGTCGCGTCGAGCATGAAGTAAAACCACTACCGGCCACCCCGCGTGGGCGTGTTCGGGGTTATCTGCTGGACAAGACGGTGACGCTGTCCAACGGCGCCTGTGCAATGCATCGCGACGTATTCGGGCCGGGCAACTACCCAGAGCATCTGCGCAACGTCGAAGATATCCCGGTGTTTGCCCAGGTGCTGGCGCGTTTTCCGTGCACCGTACTCCCAAAGCCGTTGGCGCTGATCTACAAGCACGGCGACAGCATGCGCCATGACCTCAGGCAGAGCCTGGCGGCGGGCGTGGGCATGGTGGACGAAGTGTTTTCCCCGGTACGCATGCCGCAGGAACTGCAGGACCTGCGCCAAGCCTTCATGGCCCAGCGATGCCTGTCGTTGTTCCGCGATTGCTACAGTGCCGGCGACTATGCCAATGCCAAGGTTTTTTATGCCCAGGCCATTCGTACCGATCTTCGGTCTATCACGCGCTGGTCCTACACGCGCAAGGCCATCCGGTTGTTGTTCAAGTGAGCGCCTCGAGGTCTGACGACAATAGGTTCCAGGCCGACGGAAGCTGGGCCCGAAAGGCGCGTGAACTGGACCGCTATCGCTGGAAAGTGCTACGCGAGCGTCACGGTCGCCTTGGCAGTCTGTTGCGACTGGCTCGTGATGTGCTGGTGGATGTCGCGATTGGACTGCGCGCCAAGGCGTGCCTGAAGCGTCCGACAGGCGCGGCACCCTGCCAAGTGCTGCTGTTGCATTCGGCACCGAAGTCCATGGCACTGCAGCGCAAGAACGTGCTGATCGATGCCCTGCGCAAGCGCGGCCATCAACTGACGGAGGCCGCGCTGCGCGCTCCCGCCGACGCGTGCGCCCAGCGCATGCTCGTGGCGCCGCCACAGGCCGTCCCCCTGCGTTACCTGGTCTATGCCGCCCACGCTCAATGGCTGGTGCAGACCTATCAACCCAAAGTATTGATCAACGAACGCAATGGCAGTCTCCACGCGCCGTTCCTGCGCCTGGCGTTGGCCGCGCGGGGTGCCCGGTTGCTGCACCTGGCCCATGCCACGACGTTGGAGTCATCCCGCCGGCTGGGCATGAACGACTACGATTATTACGGCGTTTTCGGGCGCAGTTCGCTGGAAGCCTTGCGAGAGCGTCGGCTGCGGTTCGGTGAGTCGACAGTGGTGCTGGTCGGTTCCTACCTTGTCGATGAAAGCTATGACCTGCCCGTCGCTGATCCCTGCATCAAGACATTGTTGGTCTTGGGGGTAGGGCCTGATCGAGAAAAAGAGTCCGGTTATGAGGATACCTATCGGCTGCTGCGCGATTGGGCCGGGCGCAATCCGCATTATCGCCTGCTGTTCAAGCGCCACCCGCGCAGCAAGGCGCAATTCTGGATCGACGCGGCGACGCGATTCGCCAACATTGAGCTGCTGGGTATCGACTGCTCGCTGGCACAGGCGCTTGCCCAGGCCAGCGTAGTCGTCAATATCATGTCTAATGCCGGCATCGAGGCGGGGCTGGCAGGCCGGCCGGTGATACATGTGAATGCTGGCAACGATGTGGATATTTTTTCCCACGCGTTGTTCTTCGGGCCGCAAGTGCGCGACGAGCAGGCTTTTTCCCAGCAGTTGCAGGCGCTAGAGCGCGATTATACGGATTGCGTGGTCAAGGCCCGCGGCTTCGCCGAGTATCACTTGGTGCACGGTTCCAAGGGGTTGGCAAAAACCGTCGAGCTGGTCGATGACTTGTTGCGCGACAGAGATCCCGCGCAGGACTTCGAATTATCCAGGCTGCCTGCCGCCGGCTGACTGGCGATTCAGGTACCGAGCGCGAGCCTCAGCTCCCGTTCGTTGCAGGTTTGCTGATGGCTGAGGTAGTGCTCCAGGAACCGATTGTCCCTGAGCAGCCATTCGCGATCCTGGCGGTAGCGCAACATGTGTTTGAAGTTGCGCAGGCGCAGCCCTTTGCGCAGCGGCTTGCCATAAGCCCTCAGGTCGGCGACGTCGATCAGCCCCAGCGTGTCTTCAGGTGTCAGCACGACGTTGCCCAGGTGCGCGGAGCGAAAATAGATGCCCTTCTGGTGCAGGCCAGCCATGAACTCACCGAGTCGTGCCTGAAGGTCGGCGGGGGCATCCCCGTCCAGCAATTGCCGAAGGGTGCGGCCGGGCAGCGGGTCGTAATGGACCGCGTCACGCTCGATGGAGGGAATGCGAAAGACCTGGCGAACCCGCGGACACTCAATCCCGCGCTCGTGCAAGGCCTGACAGTTGTCGGCAAAGCGCCTGGCATACGGCGACCATAGCGCGGAGGTCAGCAGGCGCTTGCGCCGGAACAGCTTGAGTATCGAGCCATCGACCAGGCGCAGCACTTTATCCCCTTGGCGATCGGCTTCGAGGACATCGGCACCTTCGCGCAGGTCGAGGTAAACAGTAGGGTCGAGCGTTTGCATCAAGGCTCCAAGGCTTGGCCCGATGGGAGGGGCAGCCGGGTATGTTAGCGCAGTGTGCAGGCGGCAAAAACCGCTGTGGTATAGTCGCGTCAATTTTCACCGGGGCGTTCGCCTTGTTCACGGCTCGCCTGGCGCCGTCTTTCTGGATATTCCATGACGAAAACGCTGTTCATTTCCCTGGCCAAGCACCAGGGTCTTTATTTCAATCGCTTGCTCAACGAAACCGAGCTGCAAGGTAAAGTCGTTTCTCCTCAACACATGCCCTGGCCAAGGTCTTTACGAATTTCCAGGATTGTTTCGCGCATCGATTGGCCGAGCCTGATCGAAGAGAAATGCGAGGAGCGTCGGGTCAAGAAAAAAAACAATGGCGCGCTGTATCGCCTGTTGCTACGCCTCGAACTCCTGTGGATGGCGCTGCGCGCCCAGGCCTTGCTTGACCGGGAGCGCCCCGATGCGTTGGCGTTCTGGAACGGCGCCCATCGTTACTGCCGGTTGCTGGCGGCACTGGCGCCGGCCGGTTGCAAGACCTTCTTCTTCGAAAACGGCCTGTTGCCCAACACCACCACGGTGGATCCGCGTGGCGTGAACTACCTGAACGCGGTTCCGCGCGACGCAAGTTTCTACCTTGATTACCCGCATCCAGTGCCAGAAAGCCAAGCTGCGCCGGTGCTGATTCCTCGTGCGCCACGCAGCGCCGGACCGGCCCCGATCATGCTGCCCGCGCAGTTCGTCTTCATTCCGTTCCAGGATGATCGCGACAGTCAGGTCCGCCTGTTTTCCCCCTGGATCAGGAACATGCGCGATATGTTTGCCTTAGGCGAGCGACTCGCCGAGGAGACAGGCATGACAGTGGTGTTCAAGGAGCACCCGTCCAGCCGCGAGACCTACCCCGAGCTGCACGAGCGCACCCATGAACGCCTGCTCTTCGCCAACGGCAATGCCACGCAACAGTTGATCGAGGCCAGTCAGTTCGTGATCACGGTCAATTCGACTGTGGGGCTGGAAAGCCTGCTGCTGGGCAAGCCCGTGCTCACGCTTGGCCAAGCCTTTTTCAATGTGGAAGGGCTGGTGATGCATGCTGATAATGCCGACCAGGTCATGGCGCTGGCCCGTGGATTCCCGCAATGGCCGCTCGATGAGCGCTTGAGGCGCAACTTCCTTCATTATCTTTCCGAGAGCTACTGCATCAAGGGCAGCTGGAAAAATGCCGATCAGGCTCAATTGCAACGGGTCGCCGATCGGATTTTGAGCAGAACCTGAATGTTCAAAAATATAAAAAGACTTATCGACCAGGATGTCCTGGTGGCATGGGCATCCATTGGCTTTCTGGTTCTTCTATGTGGTGCTTGGGTACTGCCGGAAAACAAGCTTTATCACCAGTTGTTGATTTTCCTGCTGTGGCTGCCTGCCTTGCTGGCGTTGTTCCGTCGGGAT
The DNA here is from genome assembly GCF_014268705.1 of Pseudomonas sp. SWRI179. Classification (NCBI taxonomy): domain Bacteria; kingdom Pseudomonadati; phylum Pseudomonadota; class Gammaproteobacteria; order Pseudomonadales; family Pseudomonadaceae; genus Pseudomonas; species Pseudomonas sp. SWRI179. The sequence continues at coordinate 109,169 of NZ_JABWRA010000014.1, forward strand.
TTTCGGTTGTTGCTCAAGCAGCCCGAGTGCGTGTTCTACGCATTGTTCATGGCCTGGACGTTGCTGGTGCTTTGGATCGAGGGAGGAGAGAACGTCCTTGGCAAGGTCAAGGTGACGATCTATGTGACACTGACGCTGTCTGGCATATTGTTGGCGGCACAGAACCGTGCATGGCGGTTCGAGTCGATGTTGCTGTATGCATCGATCGTGGGCGGTTTTTTTGCTTTGGCCTCTTGGGTCTATTTCTATCCGTTCAGCGCCCGGCCTTTCAGCGCGCGGGTACTTGCCATCGGTTTGTGGGACACCGCCATCCCTGCCGCGCATGCGGTGGGAGCCCTTGCGATCATCGGCACATTCATGTTGCAGACCAAACGTTTCAGCCCTTGGGTGATGATGCTTCTGATCATTCCTGCCTTGGGGTACGCGGTATTTTTGGGCTTCAACCAGACCCGTGGTGTATGGATCGGCCTGCTGGCCGGTCTGTTGATGGCGGGCGTGGCGCGACCGTCGCGACTGACCGCAGCATTGATCGCCCCGGTGATTGCCGGGATCGCATTGATCGCTGTATTCGCGCCGGAAATCTTTCTGCAGCGTGGTGTGTCCTACCGTCCAGAGCTATGGGGCGCTGGCATTCGATTGATGCTGGAGCATTGGGCAACAGGGCTGGGTTTCCATGAATATCTCATTCCTATCGCCGAAATCCGGCGACCATTCAAGCACCCCCATAACCTTTTCCTGGATACCGGTGTACGTCTCGGTGTGCCTGGCCTGATGTTGTATGGCTTGCTATGGCTGGCTGCGGGCTGGCGTGGTTGGATTTCGCGTGCGCAACCGCTGGGTCAGGTGCTGCTGATACTGTGGGTCTTCTCCGGCGTGTCATTGCTGACAGATGGCATTGGCCTATGGCTCAAGCCCAACGCGGACTGGCTGATTACTTGGCTGCCCATTGCGCTGAGCATAGTATTGGCGGCTCGGGGTAACCCCGACATCGAGGTTCCCAGTGGGAGTGCTCCTGCCTCCTGACCATGCGGCCGTGCCGTGAGGAGCCCTCCTGACGGCACTCCCACTCCTTCGTCCTGGCTGGGCCAATGTTGCAATTGGTTCGCTGTTACAATCTGCAGCTTGTCTGTCTTTTCAAACGTGCGAGGCGCACCGAATGGCCAATTCCGACCAGCAATCGAGCATGAAAATTTACATGCGATTGCTAAAGTACGTACTCCCGTATTGGGGCGCTTTCGCCGTCAGTATCGTTGGCTTCGTGTTGTTCGCATCCAGCCAGCCGATGCTGGCGGACATGCTCAAGCATTTCCTCGACGCACTGCAAAAGCCCAATGACACCCAGTTCATGGGTGTGTCGCTGGTACTGGGGGTGCCGCTGCTGATCGTGCTGATCGCGGTCTACCAGGGTATCGGTTCTTTCCTGGGCAACTACTACCTGGCCAAGGTCGCCCGGGGTGTGGTCCATGACCTGCGTTGCGCGTTGTTCGATAACCTGCTGACCTTGCCCAACCGCTACTTCGACAACCACAACTCCGGTCACCTGATTTCCCGCATTACCTACAACGTGACCATGGTCACCGGCGCCGCTACCGATGCCATCAAGGTCGTCATCCGGGAGGGGTTGACCGTGGTGTTCCTGTTCGGCTATCTGCTCTACAGCAACTGGAAAATGACCCTGGTGTTGCTGGCGATCCTGCCGGTCATTGCCCTGCTGGTGAGCAGCGCGAGCAAGAAATTCCGCAAGCAAAGCAAGAAAATCCAAGTGGCGATGGGCGATGTGACCCATGTGGCCTCGGAAACCATCCAGGGTTACCGCGTGGTGCGCAGCTTCGGTGGCGAAGGCTATGAGATCGAACGGTTCCACAAGGCCAGTGCCGATAACATGAACCGCAGCCTGGGCATGACGCGCACCCAGTCGATCTACACGCCGATGCTGCAACTGGTGATCTACATCGGCATGGCCGTGTTGATGTACCTGGTGCTTTACCTGCGTGGCGATGCCTCGGCAGGTGAGCTGGTGGCCTATATCACCGCCGCCGGCTTGCTACCCAAGCCTATCCGCCAGTTGTCCGAAGTCAGCGCCACGATCCAGAAAGGGCTTGCCGCGGCAGAGAGCATTTTCGAGCAACTCGACGAAGAGCCTGAAGTCGATACGGGGACCCAGGAGATGGCCCGGGTCAATGGCCGCCTGGAAGTGCGCAACCTGAGCTTCCAGTACCCGGGCACGGAAAAACTCGTGCTCGACGATATCTCCTTTACCGCCGAAGAGGGTCAGATGGTTGCCCTGGTAGGGCGCTCGGGCAGCGGCAAGTCGACCCTTGCCAACCTCATCCCGCGTTTCTATCACCACGACAAGGGGCAGATACTGCTCGATGGCGTGGATGTCGAGCAATACCGGCTGAACAACCTGCGTCGACACATTGCCTTGGTGAACCAGCAGGTCACGCTGTTCAACGACAGCGTGACGAACAACATTGCCTATGGCGATCTCGCCGGTGCACCGTTCGAAGATGTCCGCAGGGCGGCCGAAGATGCCTACGCCGCCGAGTTCATCGAGCAGATGCCGCAGGGCTACGACACGCTGGTGGGCGAGAACGGCGTGCTGCTTTCCGGTGGCCAGCGCCAGCGCCTGGCGATTGCCAGGGCGTTGCTCAAGAACGCTCCGCTGTTGATCCTCGATGAGGCGACATCGGCCCTGGACACGGAGTCCGAGCGCCACATCCAGGCCGCCCTGGACCAGGTGATGAAAGGACGCACCACGCTCGTCATTGCCCACCGGTTGTCGACGATCGAAAAAGCCGACCTGATCCTGCTGATGGACAAGGGCCGTATCGTCGAGCGCGGCACCCACGCCGAGCTGTTGGCGCTGAATGGCTTCTATGCACGCCTGCACGAAAAGGATTTCGTCGAGGGCGCCGACGAGCCGGCGAAGGAGTCCTTCGTTTGATCTTGAGTTACTGGCGGGCCTGGCGAGAAAGCGGTTGGACCCCGATAGACGCAGCGACTTATGCCCAAGCCTGGCATCAGTTCGGCGGCAGCGTGGCGACACACCCCGATGTGGTCGAGCGCCTGGCCGGGCTGGTGGGTATTCCGGTGCGCTACCTGGGATGGCTCGTCGATGGCCAACTGCGCGCCGCCATGCCCACCTGGGGGCGGCATGTGGCGCTATCCAAGGATGTGCTCAAGCGTGAGGGCAAGCGTGGCATGCTCGACCTGGGCAATGCCGAGGTCATCCTGCCCGTCAGCCAAGGCGCCCAGGTTCGCCTGCGGCACCGCGTGCGGTATGTGTCCGAACTCAATGCCCCGCACGTCACTGGCCTCGTCGAGCAACCGGAAGGCCTGGCGCTGGCGCGCGAGCCAGAGGACTACAGCAAGAAATTCCGCTACAACCAGCGCCGCGAACAGCGGCTGCTGGAAGACGCGGGGGGCAGTATCCGGCCCATGCTCGAACTGACCCCCGGCGAACAGGCCGCCGTGTATGCCGACCTGTTCCAGCGTCGCTGGAATTTCGAAGTCCCGGGCAAGACGCATCTGGCCGAGGTGTTCAGCCTGATGCGCGAATTCATGACTGGGTCGCTGATTTATCTGAATGACGAACCAGTGGCGATCCAGATTCTGTATCGGGTCGAGGCGCCCGGCTGGTTCAGCCTGGAATATATCAATGGCGGGGTTGATCCGCAGAGCCGCGACTTCAGTCCGGGCAGCGTGCTCAGCTTCGTCAACACCCAGGCCGAGTGGGAACTCGCCCGGGCAGCGGGCAAGCCGCTGCGCTACTCGTTCGGCCGCGCCGATCGCGAATACAAGGATCGCTGGTGCAACCGGGTTCCGGTCTATCAGGTTTGAGGGAGCACACGCAGCCCATGAGAGAGAGAAGAGAACCGTGAGCGCACGCAAGCAGCAACTGCTCAAACGCCATCGGCAACGCAAGCGCCTGGTACTCGCTGGCGTGCTGCTGGCGGCGCTGGTGCTCGGTTTTACGGTTTCGTGGTGGTCGTTGCCGGTATTTCTCCTGCTGGGCTGGGTTGGCCACGAAGCCTGGTTCTCCGACCATCTGTTCTATGCCCCGGGGGACGATTATCGCTATGACTTCCCGCCAGGTACGCCTCGGTTTCCCGTCAGTTCGATGGGGGGGAAGCTGCAACTCACGGGTGAATTCGACGCCGGGCAGACGCTGATCTTGCAGGTACGGGTAAAAAGCCATTGGCTGGGACGCTTCCTCGACCCCCAAGTCTGGATTGGAGATGATCGCCAGGATCTCGAACGGGGCGTTTTCGGCGAGCGTTTTCTCAACCTGTCCGGACAAGGTTCGGCACTCGCGGATGGCACCCTGGCATTGCGCGGGCGTTTTTGCAGCATTGCCCCGCAGGCTACGTTGCATGTGCTGAGCAATCCGGATTTCGGCCAGCAGCGCCTGCTCATCGTCGCGCCCCACGCCGATGATGCCGAACTCGCTGCATTCGGGCTGTACAGCCGTGCCAGCGATGTGGCTATCGTGACGCTGACCCAAGGGGAAATCGAAGCCGAGCGCTATCGCGACATGGGCCTGGACCCCGCCGAGGCCGCTCGTCTCAAGGGGCGCTTGCGCAGTTGGGACAGCCTGGCCGTGCCGTTATGGGGAGGCGTGGCGCAACAGCAATGCGCGCAGCTGGGTTATTACTGCCTGCAATTGGAAGCCATGGCGAAGGCACCCGACCAAGGCTTCGGCTCGCGGGAATCAGGCGAGAGTGATATCCGCCAGGTCCGCAGGTTCAATTCCTTGAGCCTGCCGGGTGACAGTGATGGCTTGCCGACGTGGCGCAACCTGGTGGCCGACCTGGCACGTCTGCTCGAACATCACCGGCCCGAGGTGGTGTTGACGCCGCATCCCGAGCTGGACCCGCACAGTGATCATGTCGCCAGCACCCGAGCGCTGATGGAGGCGATCGAGCTCAGTGCCTGGCGGCCGCGGACCTTGCTGCTCTATGCCAATCATCTGCACGACAACGACCGCTGGCCGATGGGGCCGGCAGGCCATGGCATTGCGCTGCCGCCGGCCATCGAACCCTTGCCGGCCGATGGGTTGTGGAGTCCGTCGTTGGACGCTTCCACCCGTATGGACAAGGCCATGGCCTTGGGCATGCAACATGACTTGCAGGGGCGTCCTCCGTTCAAGCGGCGTTTGCGCCGCGCCATCCAGCGCCTGCTGGCCGGGCGCCGCTGGCCGCGCACCGGAGAAGACGAGTTCTTCCGCAAGGCGGTCCGGCGGCATGAGCTTTTCTGGGTTCGGCATTTGGACGCCTCGTCGCAGGATGATCGCCAGGCCAGCCGCTCCTGATTCGTTGACGTGCCCGAGCCCGCCTGTGCTTTACTTTTGAGCAGCCGGCAGCGCTGGGAGATGCTTGATTCATGGAAAAGATGTCAAAGGTATCGACACATCAACAGAACTCGCCTCACGCCTCGACGGTTTCCCCCGAGGCCAGGGCCGCGATCAAACGCCAACAACCGCTATGCGTCTGGCTGACCGGGCTTTCCGGGGCGGGGAAGTCGACACTGGCCAATGCGCTGGAAGTGCGGCTGCACGAGCAGGGGCTTCACACCAGCCTGCTTGACGGTGACAACCTGCGCCGGGGTTTGTGCAGTGACCTGGGCATGACGCCTGAAGCGCGCAATGAGAATATCCGACGCATCGCCGAGGTGGCGCGGTTGATGGTCGACGCAGGGTTGATTGTCATCGTTGCGGCCATCTCACCCTTTCGATCCGACCGTGAGGCGGCGCGCAAGTTGTTTCCCGAGGGCAGCTTCCTGGAAGTCTATGTCAGCACGTCCTTTGAGGTCTGTGCCCAGCGGGATCCAAAGGGGCTTTATCGGGAAGCGCGTGCCGGCCGCTTGAAGAATTTCACTGGCCTCGACAGCCCGTACGAAGCTCCCCTGGCCCCCGAGGGCAATATCGACACGGGCGGCCTGGCGCTGAGCGAGGCCTGCGAGCGGTTGTGGGCATTGGTACGGCGTTGCCCCTGAAAGCGGCTATTGCATCCGGTTGCAGCCGTGCAAGAGCCTTCCTCAACCCTGTGCTAATATCGCGCCCCTGTTCATTTTGTATGTGGGATGCTCCATGAAGTTGTCCATGCCGCGATTCGATCAAGCCCCTGTATTGGTGGTCGGCGATGTCATGCTCGACCGCTACTGGCATGGCGGTACCTCACGGATTTCCCCTGAGGCACCGGTACCGGTGGTCAAGGTCGAGCACATCGAGGACCGCCCCGGTGGTGCCGCCAACGTTGCCTTGAATATCGCTGCCCTCGGGGCGCCGGCGTCCCTGGTGGGTGTCACCGGTGACGACGAGGCCGCCGACAGCCTGACCAACAGCCTGAAGGGGGCGGGCGTACGCGCGATATTCCAGCGCGTTGCGCACCAGCCGACCATCGTCAAGCTGCGGGTCATGAGCCGTCACCAGCAACTGCTGCGTATCGATTTCGAAGAGCCGTTCGCCACCGATCCCCTGGCCCTCGGTGCCGAGGTCGACAAGCTGCTCGAAGGCGTCAAGGTCCTGGTGTTGTCGGACTACGGCAAAGGCGCGTTGAAAAACCACCAGTCGCTGATCCAGGCCGCCCGTGCCCGTGGCATCCCGGTCCTGGCCGATCCCAAGGGCAAGGATTTTTCCATCTACCGGGGCGCCAGCCTGATCACGCCGAACCTCAGCGAGTTCGAAACCATCGTTGGCGGTTGCGTCGATGAACACGAATTGGTGAGCAAAGGCGCGCAGTTGATGCAAGACCTAGACCTCGGTGCCTTGCTGGTGACCCGTGGCGAGCACGGCATGACCTTGCTACGCCCCGACCACCCGGCGCTGCACCTGCCGGCCCGTGCCCGTGAAGTGTTCGACGTGACGGGTGCCGGCGACACGGTGATTTCCACCCTGGCCGCGGCGATCGCTGCCGGTGAGGAATTGCCCCACGCGGTGGCCTTGGCGAACCTGGCGGCGGGCATTGTCGTCGGCAAGCTTGGCACGGCCGCCATCAGCGCCCCCGAGCTGCGTCGCGCCATCCAGCGCGAGGAAGGCTCCGAGCGCGGCGTGTTGGGCCTGGAGCAGTTGCTGCTGGCGGTAGACGACGCCCGCGCCCATAACGAAAGCATCGTCTTCACCAACGGCTGCTTCGACATCCTGCATGCCGGCCACGTGACCTACCTCGAGCAGGCCCGGGCCCAGGGTGATCGCCTGATCGTCGCGGTCAATGACGATGCCTCCGTCAGTCGTCTCAAAGGACCCGGGCGTCCGATCAACAGCGTCGACCGGCGCATGGCGGTCCTGGCTGGCCTGGGCGCGGTGGACTGGGTGATCAGTTTCAGCGAGGGCACGCCGGAAAACCTGCTGCGCCAGGTCAAGCCGGATGTGCTGGTCAAGGGCGGTGACTACGGGATCGATCAGGTCGTGGGCGCGGACATCGTCACGGCCTACGGCGGTACCGTGAAAGTGTTGGGGCTGGTGGAAAACAGCTCGACGACGGCGATTGTGGAAAAGATCCGCAATAACTGAGCTGTTTCACAGTCGAGCTGAACGCTGTGGTTGGGGAGCTTTTGTGGCGAGGGAGCTTGCTCCCGCTTGGGTGCGAAGCGCCCATAAAAAATGGGGTTGCTGCACAACCCAGCGGGAGCAAGCTCCCTCGCCACAAAAGCGCTCTGAGTCGTGTGGTTTCTAACGAGCCACCTTGCGCGGCACGATCTTCTTGAGCAACTGCCGGGCCTTGCCCTTGAGTCGGGTCAGGCCCGACTCCTTGCCCGGTGGCGTCAGCCCTTGCTGGCGCAGCCAGTCCTTCCAGCGAATCCGCTCGTCGCGCACCAGCCAGCCGTCCTGCCGGGCGAAACTTTCCGCCAGGTACAGGCCACGGGTGCTGGCCGGGTGCAGTTGATCCTTTTTCAAGGTGTACAGCTCGGGCAAGGGCTGCCCGTCCTGCAAGGGCATCAGGTACAGGTCCGGGCGCTTGCGGTCCAGACGGGCCACCAGTTGGTCACCTTCCAAGCGTTCATCGACGTGAAACAGGCTCAGGGACTTGGCTTCCTTGGGCACATCCAGGCGCAAGTCATAAATCAATTGCAGCGATGCCGTCGGCAGGTGCACGTAGGCCCGTGGCCGCTCGATCAGCTGCAGATTGGCGCTGCGCACCGGGCGGGCCGAGCCCGACAGCGGCGTCAGGCGAAACGGCAAGGCTTCGCGGTAATGCAGGGCCGTGGCGTAGGGGGCCGGCAGCCAGGTGTCGTTGAAGCGTCCACCTAGCCAGCCTTCAGGAGTTTCCAGCAGGCACTCTTCGGCAATTTCGCTGATGGCGGTGAGCAGCGGCAGGTTCAGTTCGTGGGCCGGGACATAGCCGGAAATCAGCTTGAGCACCACGTCGCCGCGATCCTGCCGACGCTGGCGTACCAACACCCAATAATCGCGGTTCTGCCAATGCAGGGTCAGGCGCACCGAGACGCCCAGGTTGGCCAGCTCCAGGGAAAAACGCTCGGCATCGGCCACCGCGACAGGGCGGCGGCGCTGCAAGGTCTGGGCGAAATTCAGCGGCATCCCGACACTCTGGTAAGTCAGGCCTTCGGGGGTCGCTTCGACGAACAGGGGCAGGGTCTTGAAGTTGCTTGGGTTCTTTCTGATGAGCGTACGCGGCATGTCGGCTCCTTCCTTCAGGCCGCGTAGGGCGGCGTCAGTGTTTACGCAGGACCGTGGCGACGGTCGCGACGTTGTGGGCGAGGTGCAGCGGATTGATGGTGCCGACAATAGCACTGGCGACCCCAGGATGCTCAAACAACAGTTCGAAACTGGCGCGAACCGGGTCTACCCCGGGGCTCAGGCAGACGTGGCCGCTGGCCAGGGCTTTTTTCACCAGGATCGCTTTGCCGTGTTTGCTGGCGTAGTCAATGACAGCCTTTTCGTTTCGTTCGTTCAGATTGTAGGTGACCATCGCGCAATCGCCTTGCTCCAAGGCTTTGAGGCCGCCGTCGACGGTCTTGCCGGAAAAACCGAAGCCGCCGATCTTGCCCTCGCGCTTGAGCGCCGCCAGCGTCGGGTAGACCTCGCTGTCGTTGAGGATCGCCAGGTCGTTGCCGTCGGAATGCACCAGGACCAGGTCGATATAGTCTGTTTCCAGGCGCTTGAGGCTGCGCTCCACCGAGAATCGGGTATGGGCGGCGCTGAAGTCATGGCGCGACTGGCCGTCACTGAATTCTTCGCCGACCTTGCTGACAATCACCCAGTCCTGGCGTTGGCCGCGCAGCAGCGGGCCAAGGCGCTCTTCGCTGCGGCCGTAAGCGGGCGCGGTGTCGATCAGGTTGATGCCCAGGTCACGCGCCAGTTTGAGCAGCATGCGCGCTTCGTTGTCATCGGGAATCTGAAAACCGTTGGGGTATTTGACGCCCTGGTCGCGGCCCAGCTTGACGGTGCCCAGGCCCAGGGGGGAAACCCGCGGGCCGTTATGGCCGAGGGGGCGATAGAGATCATGCAGGGTCGCTTGGATCATGGCAGCAGTTGCTCCCAGGCAGGAACGCCCATGGGCGGCTTCGGCAGGTCCGGCAGCGGGGCCGGGTGACTGGGCTGGATGCCATCGCGTTGCAGCGCGTTGAACACCCGATCGGCGAAGTCCGGGGCCAGGGCCAGTTTGGTCGGCCAGCCCACCAGCAGGCGCTCCTGCTCGGCGAGGAAGGCGTTATCCGGGCGGGTCAGGCCTGATTGCAGCGGTTCGGCGCGGTCAACCCTTAGCGTGGCCCATTGCGCGGTGCTGAGGTCGACCCAGGGCAACAGTTGGCCGAGTTCTTTCTGCGCGGCGGCGATCTGTGCCGCAGGCTCGCGGGCGACGGCATCGCCTTCGGCAAGGTCGCCCCCCAGGTACCAGACCCATTGGCCATCGGCGGCGGGATGGGTGGTCACGGTGACGCGTGGCTTCGGTCCGCCGCCCAGGCAATGGGCGTAAAGCGGCTTGAGGCTCGGTCCCTTGACCAGGACCATGTGCAACGGCCGGGTTTGCATGGCCGGTTTGTCCAGGCCCAGGGCCTTGAGCAGGTCGGCGGTGCCAGCGCCCGCGCTGAGGATAATGCGTTGGGCACGGACCTCGCGGTCGTCGACCTTCAGCCCGACCAGCTCACCGGCTTCGCGCAGTGGCTCGATGCGCTGCCCGGCCAACAGACTGTCGCCGGCCAGCTCCGCCAGGCGCGCGATCAGGCTGGGGACATCGACCACCAGTTCGGCCAAGCGATAGACCTTGCCCTTGAAGCGCTTGTCTTGCAGGGCCGGCGGCAGTTGATCGCCCTTGACCTGATCCACTCGTCCGCGCACGGCCTTGCTGGCGAAGAAGCTGGTGAGGTTGCCGGCCAGGGTGCCGGGAGACCAGAGGTAATGGGCCTCGGACAGCATGCGCACACCGGACAGGTCCAGCTCGCCTTCACCCTTCAGGGCTTCGCGCCAGCGGCGCGGCATGTCGGCGATGGCTTCCGAGGCCCCGGTCAGGGCGCCATGCAAGGCGTACTTGGCGCCGCCATGGATGATGCCCTGGGATTTGACACTCTGCCCGCCGCCGAGGCTGGCGCTTTCCACCAGCACAGTCGAGAACCCCTGGCGACGCAGGCGGGCGTTCAGCCAGAGGCCGGCGACGCCTGCGCCGACAATCAGAATGTCGGTGGAAATAACGGATGACATGAGCGACCTCAGTGTTCAAGACGAGGGCGCAGTATACAGACTCGCTACGCAGGGCATTTGTTGGCGATCAACGTCGGCCACATGGGAGCAAAGCTTTTGTGGCGAGGGAGCTTGCTTGTGGCGAGGGAGCTTGCTTGCTCCCGCTGGGGCGCGTAGCGGTCCCAAGCTTTTTGGGGCTGCTGCGCAGCCCAGCGGGAGCAAGCTCCCTCGCCACAAGTGCGTTCCAGCTCAATATCGGTGTGTTCCAACTCAATGGCAGTGTTTTCAGTGCCCAGCAGTCTTGGAAAAGAGTTGGATCACGACAACCCCAAGAACAATCAACGCCATCCCCAGCATCGCCGGCACGTCCAGTTTTTGCCCGTAGATGAACAGCGCCGCCACGCTGACCATGACAATCCCCAGCCCGGCCCAGACTGCATAAGCCACGCCCACCGGTACGGTGCGCACCACCAGCGTCAGCATCCAAAAAGCGGTAGCGTAGCCGACGATGACCAGCAGCAAGGGCAGGGGTGTGCTCAGGCCCTTGATCGCTTTCATCGAAACGGTGGCGATCACTTCGGCGCAGATGGCAATGGCCAGGTAGTAGTAGGCGTTCATGGGCGATTCCTCTTTGGCGGTTGCGTCTTTCGATGTGGCCATTCTAGAGATCACTCAGATGCGGTAAAGTCATTACCTATCTGTATTGGAGATAGGTTGAGCCATGAACGTGCAGTGGAACCTGGAGCAATTACGGTTGTTTGCCGAAGTTGCCGAGAAACGTTCGTTTTCCGCCGTGGCCCGGGACCAGCGCAAGGCGCAATCGGCCATCAGCAGTGCGATTGCCTTGTTGGAGGACGATTTGGGGGTGAGCCTGTTCGACCGCAGCAGCGGTCGCCAGCCTAAACTCACCGATGCGGGCGTGGCGCTGCTTGAGGAGGCCAGGGAAGTGCTGCGCCAGTGCGAGCGCCTCAATGGCCGCGCCCTGGCCTTGATGCGCGGGCAGGAAGCGTCGCTGCGCCTGGCCCAGGACGAGGCCATGCCCTATCAGCCGGTCATCGACAGCCTGGCGGCCCTGGCCGAGCAATTCCCCACCCTCGAAGTGCAACTGGCCAGCGCCGCCCAGGGCGACGTGGCGCGCAAACTGGTGGAGCGGCGCGCCGACCTCGGCTTGCTGTTCTATCACGACCAGATCCCCGAGGCGCTGGAGCGCCGGGTGCTGGGCAGCGTCGAGATGGTCACGGTGTGTAGCCGGGGCCATCCTTTGGCGAACCATGCGTATGTGAGCTGCCGGGACATGGCCCGGCACCGCCAGTTGCTGATGGCGACTCAATCGAGCGTCTATCCCGGTAGCGAGCAGGCCAGTCCGCAGGTCTGGCGGGCCGACAGTTTCTATGTGTTGGCCGAATGGCTGAGGAGTGGCCTGGGCTGGGCGTGGCTGCCACGGCATGTGGTGCAATACCCGGCGTACCTGGGCGATATGATCGAGCTCAACAGCGAATGGACCCCACCGGCGCTGGTGGTGGAACTGGTCTGGCGCCGCGATGAACCCCTGGGCCCGGCCGCTCGTTGGCTGGCGGAACGTTTTGCCGTGCAGTTGCAGGCGATCGGCTGAAAAACCGATAAACTCCGCCGCCATGAACAGAACTCTCTATAGCGCGTTGTTTTATCTGGGGCTGCCACTGGTAGCGATTCGGCTGTGGCTGCGGGCCCGCAAGGCGCCGGCTTATGCCCGGCGCATTGGCGAGCGGTTCTCCTGGGGGCTGCCGGTCATGGCCCCAGGGGGCATCTGGGTGCACGCGGTGTCGGTGGGCGAGAGCATTGCCGCCGCGCCAATGATCCGCGCCTTGCTGCAACGTTATCCACAGCTGCCAATCACCGTCACCTGCATGACGCCCACCGGATCGGAGCGGATCCGGGCGCTGTTCGCCAACGAGCCGCGCATCCAGCATTGCTATCTGCCTTATGACTTGCCGAGTGCGGCCAAGCGTTTTCTCGACCGGGTGCGCCCATCCCTGGCGGTGATCATGGAAACCGAGCTGTGGCCCAATCACATTCACCAATGCGCCCGGCGCGGCATTCCCGTGGCCCTGGCCAACGCGCGGCTGTCGGAGCGTTCGGCGCGGGGTTATGCCCGCTTTCCCAAGCTCACCCGGCCGATGCTCGCCGAGATGAGCCTGTTCGCCGTACAGACCGAAGCCGAGGCCGAGCGCTTTCGCCAATTGGGGGCTCGGGCGGAAACCGTCGAGGTCACCGGCTCGATCAAGTTCGACCTGACCATCGACCCGCAGTTGCTCGAAAGTGCCAGTGCCTTGCGCCGTGAGTGGCACGCGATGGACCGCCCGGTGTGGATCGCCGCCAGCACCCATGAGGGTGAGGACGAAGTGGTGCTGGCCGCCCATCGTCGGCTGCTCGACAGTTATCCCGATGCGTTGCTGATCCTGGTGCCGCGTCACCCCGAACGCTTCGACTCAGTGCATCAACTGTGTGTAAGCGAGGGTCTGGTCACGGTGCGGCGCTCCGGTGGGCAACCGGTTACCGCCCAGGCTTCGGTGTTGCTCGGCGACACCATGGGCGAACTGCTGTTTCTCTATGCGTTGGCCGACAGCGCGTTTGTCGGTGGCAGCCTGGTGCCCAATGGCGGGCACAACCTGCTCGAACCGGCGGCGCTGGCGAAACCGGTGCTCAGTGGGCCGCACCTGTTCAACTTCCTTGAAATCGCCGCGCAACTGCGTGCCGCCGGTGCGCTGGCGGAAGTGGAGGATGCCGAAAGCCTGGCCCTGGCGGTCCAGCGCCTGTTCGAACTGCCCCGGGACGCCCAGCGTATGGCCGAGGCGGGGCTTGCGGTGATGCGCCGCAATCAGGGCGCGTTGCAGCGGTTGCTGGATGGGTTAGGGCGGTTGCTCGGCTGAGCTGTTGTGGCGAGGGAGCTTGCTCCCGCTCGGCTGCGAAGCAG
>NZ_JABWRA010000140.1:0-462 GCF_014268705.1 Pseudomonas sp. SWRI179
GGCAGCTCGGTCCGTCTGGTTGATGGAGTCGACCGTGTTGGGGCCGCTTCGCGACCCAGCGGGAGCAAGCTCCCTCGCCACAGGAATTGTGCCTGGCGCCTTATACCGCCACGCGTGCTGCATGGGAGCGTGTTTCGCCAACCTTCCTCACCGCCTGTTCGAAGCGGTCCAGCACCATGCCGACCTCGGTCTCGGTGATGGTCAAGCTTGAAGCCAGACATGGAGCGTGAGGCCAGACATGGAACCTGAGGCCAGACATGGAACCTGAAGCCAGACATGGAACCTGAGGCGAGGGAGCTTGCTCCCGCTGGGCTGCGAAGCGGCCCTAAACCCCGGCAGCTCGGTCCGTCTGGTTGATGGAGTCGACCGTGTTGGGGCCGCTTCGCGACCCAGCGGGAGCAAGCTCCCTCGCCACAGGAATTGTGCCTGGCGCCTTATACCGTCACGCGTGCTGCATGGGGG
>NZ_JABWRA010000141.1:0-450 GCF_014268705.1 Pseudomonas sp. SWRI179
TGCACGGGGGCAGACACCCCGGACAGCACGCCCATCGGCAAGCCGATTGCCAACACGCGGATCTACCTGCTCGATGCCCATCGACAACCGGTGCCCCTGGGCGTGGCCGGGGAGATTTACATCGGTGGGGTGCAGGTGGCGCGGGGTTACCTGAACCGTCCGGAATTGACCGTCGAGCGTTTCCTGCGGGATCCGTTCAGCGACTTGGTGAATGCCCGGATGTACCGCACCGGCGACTTGGGTCGTTATCTGCCGGATGGCAACATCGATTACCTGGGGCGCAACGATGACCAGGTGAAGATCCGGGGTTTTCGCATCGAACCGGGCGAGATCGAAGGGCGGCTGGCGCAGCATGAGGTGGTGAAGGAAGCCGTGGTGCTGGCCCGTGAAGATGTACCGGGGGAAAAACGCCTGGTCGCCTATTTCACCCATCATGCGCCAGAAGCTTTC
>NZ_JABWRA010000142.1:0-445 GCF_014268705.1 Pseudomonas sp. SWRI179
TTGCCGCTTTCCAACGTCACGGTGACCGGACCGTTTTGTGCCGTGACGGGTTTGCCGTCTGCACCGGTCAGGGTGGCGGTGTAGGTGATGGTGCCGTTTTCGTTCACGGTTGGTGTGGCGGTCAACGTCACGGTAGTGGTGTCGTTGACATCGCTAACCACAGTGCTAACTGGCGTGGTGTTTGGAGCGATGGCTTCCAGGTTACCGCCCGATGCCGAGTCAATCGATTCGGTGACGGTCGTTGGACCTTGATAAACGTCGTTACCCACAGCGATATCGAGTGTACCCGAGCTTGCACCGGCGGCGATGGTGATGGTCTTGCCGCTTTCCAGCGTCACGGTGACCGGACCGTTCTGCGCGGTGACGGGTTTGCCATCGGCGCCGGTCAGGGTCGCGGTGTAAGTGATGGTGCCGTTTTCGTTCACGGTTGGTGTGGCGGTCAACG
>NZ_JABWRA010000143.1:0-439 GCF_014268705.1 Pseudomonas sp. SWRI179
AATGTGCCGGCCTCTTCGCGAGCAAGCCCGCTCCCACAGTTTGTCCCGGGTGACCGCCGGATAGGCGTTCAACTCAAATCCCTGTGGGAGCGAGCCTGCTTGCGAAGGCGGCGACACAGTCAATAAAGATGTTGAATGTGCTGGCCTCTTCGCGAGCAAGCCCGCTCCCACAATTGTCCCGGGTGATCGCCGGATAGGCGTTCAACTCAAATCCCTGTGGGAGCGAGCCTGTTCGCGAAGGCGGCGTCACAGTCAATGAAGATGTTGAATGTGCCGGCCTCTTCGCGAGCAAGCCCGCTCCCACAGAAGGACTTCCGATACACGCGGATATTGTGCCTGCTGAAGATCCCCTGTGGGAGCAAAGCTTGCTCGCGATAGCAGTGGCCCGGCCGGGCCTTATTTTGAATCAACACGCCTGACACGCTTCATCACCACCACG
>NZ_JABWRA010000144.1:0-436 GCF_014268705.1 Pseudomonas sp. SWRI179
GACCACCCTCAAGGGCAACCGCCTGCTGAAGGAGGGCGACCGCCACTACGACTACGACGCCTTCGGCAACCTGATCCGCGAACGCCGCGGCCAGGCCTTGGTCAGCGCCTACCGCTACGACAGCCAACACCGCTTGATCGGCATCAACACGGCCGACGGCTGCGAAACCTCCTACCGCTACGACGCCTTCGGCCGACGCATCAGCAAGACCGTGGACGGCCTGACCACGGAATTTTTCTGGCAGGGCGACCAAGTCGTCGCCGAAAACAGCCCGCGCCATCACCGCAGCTACGTCTATGAACCGGGCACCTTCCGCCCGCTGGCGATGCTCAATGGCGAAGGCCTGGAAAACACCACGCCGTTCTACTACCACCTCGACCACCTGGGCACGCCCCAGGAACTGACCAACCCCAACGGCCAGATCGTCTGGTCGGCG
>NZ_JABWRA010000145.1:0-429 GCF_014268705.1 Pseudomonas sp. SWRI179
CCTGGCCGTCGGGCAAGGTCTTGAGTTGCAGCCGCCCGGCCGCGTCGCGCTGGTAGCGGGTGACCCATTGCGAACCGTCCTCGCCGTGCTCGGTTTTCTCCAGCAGGTGGCCGTTGAGGTCGTAGGCGTAGGCGGTGCGTTGGCCGTCGAAGCCGACTTGCTGTCGGATCAAGCCGTTGGGCGTGTAGTCCAGCTGATATTTTTCGCCGGATTCGTTCTCGATTTCGGTCAGCAACAGCCGCGCCGAGTCGTAGCGGTACTTCAGCTCGCTGCCGTCGGGGTTCAGGCGACGACTGACCAGGTGCAGGTCATCGGCGTATTCGTAGCGGGTGGTCCGCCCCTGCTCGTCGCGTTCGGCAATGACCTTGCCGTAGGCGTTGTAGCTCCAGGCCCGAATGGCGCCGGTGGGCAGGGTGACTTGCAGCAGTC
>NZ_JABWRA010000146.1:0-408 GCF_014268705.1 Pseudomonas sp. SWRI179
TCACTGGCGCGACCCTGGTGGTTGCCCGCCCGGACGGTCATCGCGACCCGGCCTACCTCAGCCAGTTGATCCAGCAGGAACGGGTCACGACGCTGCACTTCGTCCCTTCCATGCTCCGTGCGTTTGTCGAGGAGCCGGGCCTGGTCGATTGCCACAGCCTGCGCCAGGTCTTCGCCAGTGGCGAAGCCTTGCCGGTGGACCTGGTGCGGCGCTTCATGGGCCAACACCCGGCGGCGCTGGTCAACCTGTACGGCCCGACCGAAGCAGCCATCGACGTTTCGGTCTGGCGCTGCTCGGCCAACAACATGATCGTGCCGATCGGCAAGCCCATCGCCAACCTGCGCTTGTACATCCTCGACGAAGCCCTGCAACCGTTGCCGATTGGCAGCATCGGCGAGCTGTACATCG
>NZ_JABWRA010000147.1:0-403 GCF_014268705.1 Pseudomonas sp. SWRI179
CGGTGAACACAGCATCTGCTGCTCCCACACCCGGCAGTGATGAACATCTGCAACAGCCCTGCCCTCCTGTGGGAGCGAGCCTGCTCGCGATAACCCCAGCCCAGACACCGCCCGTGGCGAGGGAGCTTGCTCCCGCTCGACTGCGCAGCAGTCGCAAAACCAGACGATGCGGTTTCCCTGAAGAAATGCAGGGGCCTGCTACGCACGCCAGCGGGAGCAAGCTCCCTCGCCACAGAGGGTTAGTGTCGAGCCGAATATCCAGCCCAACGCCACCCACTGTGGGAGCAAAGCTTGCTCGCGAAAGCGGCGGGGCAGCTTGCTTCAATATTGAATGTGCCACCCTCTTCGCGAGCAAGCCCGCTCCCACACTGGGCGGCGGTGAACACAGCATCTGCTGCTCCCA
>NZ_JABWRA010000148.1:0-387 GCF_014268705.1 Pseudomonas sp. SWRI179
CGCAGCCCAGCGGGAGCAAGCTCCCTCGCCACAAGAGCCGGCGCAGGTGATGCCCTGACACCCATGGACCAAACACTGAAAAAACCTGTGGGAGCGAGCCTGCTCGCGATAGCGGTACACCAGCCACCATCAATGTTGCCTGACCCGGCCCTATCGCGAGCAGGCTCGCTCCCACAGGGGAATGTGTTCAGCCAGGCCCCGCCTACTCGCCGGCGCTGAGGGTGTTCACAGATAAACCAGCCACCACCACCCCCGTGGCGAGGGAGCTTGCTCCCGCTGGGGTGCGCAGCGCCCCCAATGAAGCGGATGGCATTCTTTCTGATACACCCCGGTGACTGGCTTTGGGGCCGCTTCGCAGCCCAGCGGGAGCAAGCTCCCTCGCCACAA
>NZ_JABWRA010000149.1:0-384 GCF_014268705.1 Pseudomonas sp. SWRI179
GTACAGCACGGTTGGGTCCATGTTGCCCTGCAGCGCAACCTTGTCACCGACACGGCGGCGCGCATCGCCGATCTCGCAGGTCCAGTCCAGGCCCAGTGCATCGGCACCGGCTTCGGCGATGCTTTCCAGCCACATGCCGCCGTTTTTGGTGAACAGAATGACCGGCACCTTGCGCCCGTCGTGCTCGCGGATCAGCCCGCTGACGATCTTGCGCATGTAGGCCAGCGAGAACTCCTGGTAGGCCGCCGCCGACAGGTTGCCGCCCCAGGTGTCGAAGATCTGCACAGCCTGGGCACCGGCCAGGATCTGGCCGTTGAGGTAGCTGGTGACCGACTGGGCCAGCTTGTCCAGCAACAGGTGCAGGGCTTGCGGGTTGTCGTAGGC
>NZ_JABWRA010000015.1:0-120394 GCF_014268705.1 Pseudomonas sp. SWRI179
GACAGCAGCGACTGCAATTTATCTGATCCATCGAGGAGTCAGGTTTGGGTCTGCTGCGCAGCCCAGCGGGAGCAAGCTCCCTCGCCACAAAAACGCCCCTGCCACATAGAATAGCGAAGCGCCTTAACCCTGCGCCTGCGCCTCTTCATGGGCCTGGCGCAGCCGTTCGCGGCTGTTGGTCAGGTGCAAACGCATGGCCGCACGGGCCGCGTCGGAGTCCTGGCGAGCGATGGCTTCGTAGATTTCCTCGTGCTCGCGGCTCAGGCGATCCATGTAGTGCTGGTGGTCGTCATGGGCCAGGCGCGCCGAGTTCAGCCGGGTACGCGGGATGATGCTGGTGCCCAGGTGGGTCATGATGTCGGTGAAGTAGCGGTTGCCGGTGGACAGGGCGATTTCCAGGTGGAAGGCGAAGTCCGAGGCCACCGCGTCGCTGGCATGGGCCGCGCTTTCGTTCAAGGCGTCGAGCGCCGCCCGCATCGCCGCGAGTTGCTCGTCGCTGCGACGCTGCGCCGCGAGCCCAGCGGATTCCACTTCCAGGCTGATGCGCAATTCCAGGATCGCCAGCACGTCCCGCAAGGTAACCACGGTAGCCGGGTCGATGCGGAAACCGCTCGGGCTGGGCGTGTCCAGCACGAAGGTGCCGATGCCATGGCGAGTTTCCACCTGGCCGGCCGCCTGCAACCGGGAAATCGCCTCGCGCACCACGGTGCGGCTGACGCCATGGGCTTCCATGATCGCCGACTCGGTGGGCAATTTATCACCGCGCTTGAGCAGACCGTCGCGAATCTGCTCGGTCAGCACCGTCACCAGCTCCTGCGCCAGGCTGCGGCGCTTGCGGGGAAAGCGTGGTACTTCGATCGGGGTTTCCATGGGGCTGTGTCTCGGTAAACGGCTGAATGGCAACATCATAGCGCAACGTGGTTGTACGATCACCGGGGGTGCAGTGGCGAGTCGGGTGCTGGCACCGAGTCGGCTGCATCGCGAGCGGGCTCGCTCCCACATGGGATCGGTTGTAGAGCTAAACACCCGGTTCACCCCAAACCCTTGTGGGAGCGGGCTTGCTCGCGAAGGCGGCGGGTCAGATACATCAATGTCAACTGACACCCCGCCTTCGCGAGCAAGCCCGCTCCCACAGGTTTTTCGGTGGTCAGGCGGTTACGGTGCGCTCCACCAGTTGGCCATTTTCGATACGCACATGTCGCGGATGGAACCGTTTCAAACTGCTTCGGTGACCAACGCTGACAATGCTCAGCCCCGGCAACTGGTCGATAAGCGCCTGATACAGCGTCGCCTCGTCTTCTTCATCCATCGCCGAGGTCGCTTCGTCCATGTACAACCAAAGCGGCGCATAAAGCAATGCGCGGGCAAAGGCCAGGCGTTGTTGCTCGCCAGGCGAGAGCATGCGCTGCCAGTGGTTGCTTTCGTCCAGGCGCGGGATCAGGTGCGGCAGGCGGCAGGTTTCCAGCACCTGTGCATAACGTTCGTTGGGGTAGACGTCGCCGGCCTGTGGATAACTCAACACTTCCCGCAGGCTGCCAATCGGCAGGTAGGGTTTTTGCGGCAGGAACAAGTAGCGCGCCGCCGGAAGCCGGATCATCCCGTGCCCCGCAGGCCACAAATGCCCCATTGCGCGCAACAGGGTGGATTTGCCGCTGCCGGAACGACCGCTGAGCATGACCCGCTCGCCAGATTCCACATTCATATCGGCGTTGTCGAGCAGATGACGCCCGTCAGCCAAGTCCAACCCGAGGTTGCGGACCGCCAACGCGTCGCCCTGGTTCTGCACATCGATGGCCGGCACGCGGTCTTCGTTGTCACTCATCGCCTGGCGGAAACTCAGCAGACGATCACAGGTGGCACGCCACGCGGCGAGGTTGGCGTAGGCGGTGATGAACCAACTGAAGTTCTCCTGCACGTTACCGAACGCGGAGTTGATCTGCATGAGCTCGCCCAGCTGGATCTTGCCCGCGAAATAACGCGGCGCGGCGACGATGAACGGGAAGATGATCGCGATCTGGCCGTAGCCGGACGTGAAGAACGTCAGGCGCTTGGACACGCGCATGATGTCCCAGAAGTTGTGCCAGACCAGGCCGAAACGACCGCTCAGGCGACGATTCTCGTTGGGCTCGCCGCCATACAGCGCAATGCTCTCGGCGTTCTCGCGCACCCGCACCATGGAGAAACGCAGGTCGGCTTCGAAACGCTGCTGGTTGTTGTTCAGGCCGATCAGGCGACGGCCGATCAGGTGCGTCAGCCAACTGCCCACCGCCGCATACACCAACGCAGCCCAGAACATGTAGCCGGGGATGGTGTAGCCGAACACTTCGATGCTGCCTGACACGCCCCACAAGATAATCGAGAACGACACTAGGCTGACGACCGTGCGAAGCAGCCCCAAGCCCAGTTCCAGTGTGTTGGAGGTGAAACTGTTGAGGTCTTCGGAAATCCGCTGGTCGGGGTTATCGGTATAGCCGCCCTGCTCCAGCCGGTAGTAATTCTTGTTGTTGAGCCAGCGGGCAAAATGCTGCTCGGTGAGCCAGGCCCGCCAGCGGATGGTGAGCATCTGCGTGAGGTACAAACGGTACACCGCGCCGAGGATCGCCACCGCCGCAATGCCGCAGAAATACAGGATCAACCGCCAGAATGCCGCAGTGTCCTTCTCTTGGAGGGCGTTATAGAAGTCCCTGTACCAACTGTTGACCCACACCGAGATTGCCACGCTGAACAACGACAGCGCGATCACGGCAATCAACAGCGTCCAGGCCTTGCCCTTCTCCTCACTGCGCCAGTACGGCGTGGTCATCTGCCAGACACGGCGGAAAAACTGGCCGCGCACCGCGTCATTGACCGCGGAATATTCAGCGTTCTGATTCATGGTTAAGGCTCATAGGAGAAAAAACTCGGGCCGATCATAAAGCAACGGCCCGATGTGTCGCGAGGGTGGACAGCATTTGTTCAGCGCAGGTTCAGCGACGTACCGGGCGCTTTTGCAATTTGCGCTGCAAGGTCCGCCGATGCATGCCCAAGGCGCGGGCGGTGGCGGAGATATTGCCTTCGTGCTCGGTCAGCACGCGCTGGATGTGTTCCCATTGCAGGCGATCCACCGACATGGGGTTTTCCGGCACCAGGGTGTCGAGGTCGGCGTGTTCGGACAGCAGCGCCGCCAGCACGTCATCGGCATCCGCTGGTTTGCACAGGTAATTGCAAGCGCCGCGCTTGATGGCCTCGACCGCGGTGGCGATGCTCGAATAACCGGTGAGGATCACCACGCGCATCTCCGGGTCCAGCTCCAGCAGTTTGGGCAGCAGTACCAGGCCCGAATCGCCGTCCATCTTCAGGTCGAGGGCGGCGTAGTCCGGCAAGTCGGCCTGGGCGATGGTCAGGCCCTCCTCGGCAGAACCTGCAGTGCTCACGCGAAAACCGCGACGGGACATGGCCCGGGCCATGACGCGGGTGAAGGTGGCGTCGTCGTCCACCAGCAGCAGGTGCGGCAGTTCTTCGCCGTCGACTTGGATCTCGTCACTCATGTTTCGTCTCCTCGGTCGGCATGGGGCAGGCGCAGCTCGGTGAGCGTGCCGCCTTCCTCATGGGGGTAGAGTTTCACCGAGCCGCCGGCGCGTGTCACGCTGGCTTTGCTCAAGAACAGGCCCAGGCCGAAACCCTTGCCCTTGGTCGTGAAAAACGGTTTGCCGATCTGCTCGGCAATCGCCAGCGGCACACCGGCGCCGTGGTCGCGGATACAGATCGTCAATTCATAGGCATCCCAATCCAATACCACTTCCAAACCTTCGGGGCAGGCGTCGGCGGCATTGTTCAACAGGTTCAGCAAGGCCTGGGTCAAATCCGGCGGCGGCGCCATGCGTGGCACCGTGCCCTTGCCCAGGCACTGGAAGCGATAACTGGCCTCCGGACGCATCAAATGCCAGCGATTCAGGGCATCATCGAGCCAGAAGGTGACCGCCTGCATGTCGATGTCCAGCCGGCGGTTGGCCTCGGCGGCGCGCACCAGGTATTGCAGGGTTTCCTTGCAGAGCTTGACCTGGTCCTGCAACACGCCGAGGTCTTCCTGCAACGCCGGGTCTTTATGATCCTGGCGCATTTCCTTGAGCAGCACACTCATGGTCGCCAGCGGCGTGCCCAACTCATGGGCGGCACCGGCGGCCTGGGTCGCTACGGCCAATAGTTGCTCGTCCCGCAGGCCTTCTTCGCGGCGGATCGCCCGCAGCTCCTCCTGGCGACGCAGCTCCTCGGCCATGCGCGCGGCAAAAAACGTGATGACCGCCGCGGCCAGGGCGAAACTCAGCCACATACCGTAGATCTGCAGGTTTTCCCGGGCGATGGGGAAGGTTTCCAGCGGATAGAAACGCGCCAGCAGCAAGGTGTACAGCGCCAGGGCGATGCCGGAAAGGATGAGCGAATACCGCCACGGCAACGTCACGGCGGCGATGGTCAGCGGCACCAGGTAATAGGAGACAAAAGGATTGGTGGAGCCGCCGGAGAAATACAGCAGCGCACTGTGGATAAACAGATCGCAGGCCAGCTGTACGGCGTATTCAAGCTCGGTCACCGGCCAGGACGCGCGCAGGCGAATCGCCGTCAGCGCGCACAGCACGCTGGAACAGACCAGGGTGATCGCCAGTTGCAGCCAGGGCAGCGGCAGCAGGTCGAACCAATAGGCGAGCCCCACGGAACCGGCCTGGGCCGCCAGGACCAGGATGCGGATGAATGTCAGGCGCCAGAGGTTCTGGCGAGAGGCGGAAGTCATTTGCAAGGGGGCGAGCATGAGCTCTCCTGATGAGCGCTCCAGGCGAATCGCACGGAGTATAACCAAGGCGGGGGTTGCAGCGGCAGATATGCGGCAAAGCGCCACAGCCCCGCATGCTACCTATAACCCCCTGTGGCGAGGGAGCTTGCTCCCGCTGGACTGCGCAGCAGGCCCAAAAGACTACGACTGCTACGCAGCCGAGCGGGAGCAAGCTCCCTCGCCACAAAAGCTCCACCAACCTTCGCATCTGTATAGAAGTTGTAACTGTGCGAACCCAACCATAAACGCTAGAGTCTTATCGTTCACGCAGGCCCGGAACCAACCCCTGCGCATCATCCCAAGGAGCTTTCATGCACACGTTCAGTCGCCCCGCCGCCCTGCTCGCCCTCAGCCTCGGCACCGTCGCCAGCCTGCCGGCCCTGGGCGCCGATGAGCTGCACTACAACCAGATCTCCCTGCGCGCCGAAGCCAGCCAGGAAGTGGCCCGCGACCTGATGATCGTCACCCTCTACACCGAAGAACAGAACACCGACCCGGCCAAACTCGCCGCCGCCGTCAGCACCACCCTGAACAAAGCCATCGGCCAGGCCAAACAGGTCAAGGGCATCAACTTGAGCCAGGGCAGTCGCAACAGCTACCCGATCTACGACAACAAAGGTGGGAAAATCACCGGTTGGCGCGAACGCGCGGAACTGCGCCTGGAAAGCGCCGACTTCGCCGCCCTGTCCAAACTCACCGGCGAATTGCTCACCGACATGAAAATGGCCGGCATGGACTTCGCCATCGCCACCGCCACCCGCCAGACCAGCGAGGACGCCCTGCTCAAGGACGCCGTCAACGCCTTCAAGGCCCGCGCCCAACTGGCCACTGAAGCCTTGGGTGGCAAGGGTTATAAGATCGTCAACCTGAACCTCAACTCCACCGGTTATCCACAACCGTACATGCGCCCGCAGATGATGATGAAAGCGGCGTCGATGGATGCCGAGTCGGTGACGCCTGAGGTGGAAGCGGGCACCAGCAAGGTGACGATGACGGCGGATGGGGCGATTGAGGTGTTGATGCAATAAAGTTGGCAGGGTTTCAGCCAGTTCGTTACTGGCTGAAACTCCTGCTCTGTGGCGAGGGAGCTTGCTCCCGCTGGGCTGCGCAGCAGACCCAAACCTGACACCTCGGTGTATCAGATGGATACAGTTGCCGCTGTTGGGGCCGCTTCGCGCCCCAGCGGGAGCAAGCTCCCTCGCCACAGGGGGTTGTCACGGTGCAGGGCTGGCCGGTGCTTCGAGCTGATCCAACGCCTTGTCCACCAGCAACTGGCACAACTCCACCAACTGATGAATCCCCAGCGCCACGCTGCGCCGCGTGCCCTCCACTTCGAAAGCGAGGTCCTCGGCCATGGCTTTTATCGAGGCCAGGGTTTCGGAGGTGCTGGTCAGTAGTGTGTCGGCGTCGGCTTTGGCGGTGACGGAAAACAGGCTGTCGATGCGCTGATCGGTGCTTGGCTCTGGAGGTTTGGGGTTGAGGTAATGATTGAGGGCGCGCTCGGCGGCGGCGCGGTCTTTGAGTAGGTCTTCGATGGAGTCGAAGCCGGAAAGGGGGTTGGTTTTGTTGAAGGGTGGGTCGGGGACTGACTTATCCATATTCAATACTCCTGCTTAAAAGTTGGAGCCATTCTTGTGTCGTTTCCACGCGACAAAAGGTGGCAGCGGTACGCGGGGTGGAAATACCGGTTAGCAGGACCCGGCCAGACCGAAGTCTGCCCACGCACAGCCGCCAAGACGCAGTTTGCAGACGAAACCAGACGTCGGCAACACGAATACAGCCATGCCACTGCTAAAGGTTCAGGTTTCCACACCCGGTCGCTGATTAGGCAGCGACATTCAAAGGTTAGAGAGCCCACTTCCGAGCGGCAACCCTAAAAAGTTGTGGGATGTTTCGTTTCGAGGCCGGTGATCCTTCCGACATAAATGCATGACTCATCACACTTACTGGCGCTGCCCCCCCGTGGCGAGGGAGCTTGCTCCCGCTGGGCTGCGAAGCAGCCCCCAAACCTGACGCCTCGGTACGTCAGATGGATGCAGTCGCTGCTGTTGGGGCCGCTTCGCGCCCCAGCGGGAGCAAGCTCCCTCGCCACGGGTTTGGTGGTCGGCGGGAAATAGGCATATTGCTTCGACCTCTACACAATAGTTTTGACATCTCCAAAAACATCACGAAAGAACTGTCCACGTTTTATGGAATGTGGACAGCGAAAGATTAGGCCTCCTTGAAAAGTCAAAATATTTTTCTTAGGCATGAAATGACCAGCCTTCACACCTGGGCTTTCAGGCCACCTTCGCGAACAAACCCACACACAACTGATCGAGTACATTCGTGAGAGATAGGCCGGCTACTAGGCCGCCTTCGCGAGCAGGCTCGCTCCCACAATGGATTGGGATATGACCGGGAGAGCCAGGTCGGCTACCAGGCCGCCTCGCGAGCAAGCTTTGCTCCCACAGATCCGACGGTGTACGACCGGAAGAACCAGGTCAGCTTCCAGGCCACCTCGCCCCGAAGCATACGCAAAAACCCCCAGGCGCCACTCCAGAAAGCCAGAGGTTGCGCCAGGCGCCACCCTCGACCCATGGGCAATGCCGGTGCATCGATTGAACCCTGGACCGAAGATAACGGCGCCTCCGGCAGCGATAAACAAAAAGGGGCCGGATCTCAAACTCAGCCCATTCAGCCCTATCCCCCTCTACGACGTGGGTTTGAAGAGGTAAAACCCGCCCTTTCCCGGTGCGCCAAAGCCACGCGGCGCACCGGGAAAGGGCGCCAATCGCCCTTAAAAAACGCGCGCAAACGATCAAATGCGTCAGAAGTTACACAGATGCGACATTAAGGTACGTTCGTGCCACTGTTTCAGACTTGAAACCGCTCTGGATCTTGCATTGGGTATGGGGCCTGCATAAGTATCCGCAGGACGACTCACGAGGTCGCCCTCAAATCCAAAAATGACAACAAATCATGAGGCCAACATGCTTAAACACGCGGTCATTCCGTTTTTAGTCGGTGCAGGCTTGTTAGCCAGCGCTCCCTTCGCTTCCGCCGCGACTAACCTGGTGTTCTGCTCCGAAGGCAGCCCGGCCGGCTTCGACCCTGGTCAGTACACCACCGGAACCGACTTCGACGCCTCTGCAGAGACCATGTTCAACCGCCTGACCCAGTTTGAGCGCGGCGGCACCGCCGTGATTCCTGGTCTGGCCACCAAGTGGGACATTTCCGAAGACGGCCTCACCTACACCTTCCATCTGCGTGAAGGCGTCAAGTTCCACACCACCTCGTACTTCAAGCCGACCCGCGAATTCAACGCCGACGACGTGCTGTTCACGTTCAACCGCATGATCAACAAGGACGACCCTTTCCGTAAGGCGTACCCGACCGAATTCCCGTACTTCACCGACATGGGGATGGACACCAACATCACCAAGATCGATAAAGTCGACGACCACACCGTCAAGTTCACCCTCAAAGATGTCGACGCTGCGTTCATCCAGAACCTGGCCATGAGCTTCGCTTCGATCCAGTCCGCCGAGTACGCTGCCCAGCTGCTCAAGGATGGCAAGGCCCCGGACATCAACCAGAAGCCGGTCGGCACTGGCCCATTCGTGTTCAAGAGCTACCAGAAAGACTCCAACATCCGCTACACCGGGAACAAGGACTACTGGAAGCCTGAAGACGTGAAGATCGACAACCTGATCTTCGCCATCACCACCGACCCGTCGGTGCGCATGCAGAAACTCAAGAAAAACGAATGCCAGATCACCCTCTTCCCACGCCCGGCCGACCTCAAGGCCCTGAAGGAAGACAAGGCACTGAAGATGCCTGACCAGGCGGGTTTCAACCTGGGCTACATCGCCTACAACGTGATGGACAAGATCAAGGGCAGCAACGAGCCGAACGTGTTGGCAGACCTGAAAGTCCGCCAGGCGTTGGACATGGCGGTCAACAAGCCGCAGATCATCGATTCGGTCTACCAGGGCGCCGGCCAGTTGGCTGTCAACGCCATGCCGCCAACCCAATGGTCCTACGACACCACCATCAAGGATGCCAAGTACGATCCTGAGAAAGCCAAGGAACTGCTCAAGGAAGCCGGCGTCAAGGAAGGCACCAACATCACCTTGTGGGCGATGCCGGTACAGCGTCCGTACAACCCGAACGCCAAGCTGATGGCCGAGATGCTGCAGTCCGACTGGAAGAAGATCGGCCTGAACGTCAACATCGTCAGCTACGAATGGGGCGAGTACATCAAGCGTTCCAAAGGTGGCGAGAACCAGGCGATGATCATTGGCTGGAGCGGCGACAACGGTGACCCGGACAACTGGCTCAACGTGCTGTTCGGCTGCGACTCGCTGGCCGGCAACAACTTCTCCAAATGGTGTGACAAGAAGTTCGACGGCCTCGTGAAAGAAGCCAAGCGCACCACCGACCAGGCCAAGCGCACCGAACTGTACAAACAGGCACAACACGTCCTCAAGGATGCCGTGCCGATGACACCTATCGCTCACTCGACGGTGTATCAACCCATGCGCGCCAACGTGCAGGACTTCAAGATCAGCCCATTTGGCTTGAACTCCTTCTACGGCGTCAGCGTCAGCAAATAAGGTGACCTGTGGCGAGGGAGCTTGCTCCCGCTGGGCCGGTCCGACGCCTCGGGCGTAGCGGCCCCTTTTTTAAGCGCGATGGTGTACCAACAACACCATCGCGAGCAGGGCTCGCTCCCACGGCATGCCGTTGCTTTAAGCCAAGACTCAGGAAATCGCCTACATCCAAAAGCACTGCGTACCACAGCAGTTGGTTTAGGACGTATCGCCTTTTCCCACAAGTCTTTCAGGCATTACGCATTTACCCCCAGGCCCACGACTCATACCGTCGGGGCCTGGACGGCTTGCTGATCCTGCGGCATCGCTACGCAATGGAATGAGCTCAGTGCTCCGGACCTGCCCTCGGACAGACACCGGCTCACTGGTAAAACACCCCGAACGAGAGAGGGAGCGTCATGCGCCATACCTTGGTTTTATCCGCATTGCTGGGCACCGGCCTGTTGGCCGCGACATCCGCCACCCAAGCCGCCGGCGGCAGCCTGGTGTTCTGTTCCGAAGGCAGCCCCGCCGGTTTCGACACCGCGCAGTACACCACCGCGACTGATAACGATGCCGCCGAACCGCTGTACAACCGCCTGGCCGAGTTCGAAAAAGGCGCGACCAATGTCGTCCCGGGCCTGGCGACGAGCTGGGACATTTCCGAAGACGGCTTGAAATACACTTTCCACCTACGCGAAGGAGTGAAGTTTCATACGACTGATTACTTCACGCCGACCCGGGATTTCAACGCCGACGACGTGCTTTTCACGTTCAATCGCATGCTCGATCCGCAGCATCCGTTCCGCAAGGCCTACCCCACCGAGTTCCCGTACTTCAACGGCATGAGCCTGAACAAGAACATCGCCAAGGTGGAAGCGACCGGGCCGCTGACGGTGGTGATGACCCTCAACAGCGTGGACGCCGCGTTCATCCAGAACATCGCCATGAGCTTCGCCGCGATCCTGTCGGCCGAATACGCCGACCAACTGCTCAAGAGCGGCAAGCCGAGCGACATCAACCAGAAGCCGATCGGCACCGGGCCGTTCGAATTCAAGAGCTATCAGAAAGACTCCAACATCCGCTACGTCGCCAACGATAAGTATTGGGCGCCGGAACGGGTGAAACTGAAGAACCTGATTTTCTCCATCAACACCGACGCCTCGGTGCGGGTACAGAAGCTCAAGGCCAACGAATGCCAGGTCACCCTGCATCCACGTCCGGCCGACGTGCCGGCCTTGAAGAACGACCCCAAGTTGCAGTTGATCGAGAAGCCCGGCTTCAACCTCGGCTACATCGCCTACAACACCCGTCACAAACCGTTCGACCAGGTCGAAGTGCGCCAGGCCCTGGACATGGCGGTGAACAAGCAAGGCATTCTCAACGCCGTGTACCAGGGCGCGGGGCAACTGGCTCAGAACGCCATGCCACCGACCCAATGGTCCTACGACGACACCATCAAGGACACGCCTTACAACCCGGAAAAAGCCAAGGAGTTGCTCAAGGCCGCCGGCGTCAAGGAAGGCACCGAAATCACCCTTTGGGCCATGCCCGTGCAACGTCCGTACAACCCCAACGCCAAGTTGATGGCCGAGATGCTCCAGGCGGATTGGGCGAAGATCGGCCTGAAAGTGAAGATCGTCAGCTATGAATGGGGCGAGTACATCAAGCGCACCAAGAACGGCGAGCACGACATCAGCCTGATCGGTTGGACCGGCGACAACGGTGATCCGGACAACTGGCTGGGCACGCTGTACAGCTGCGATGCCATTGGCGGCAACAACTACTCCATGTGGTGTGACCAGGATTACGACAAGCTGATCAAGCAGGCCAAGGTCGTCACCGACCGCGACCAGCGCACCGTGCTCTACAAACAGGCCCAGCAGTTGCTCAAGCAGCAAGTGCCGATCACCCCTGTTGCCCACTCGACGGTCAACCAGCCGCTGAGTGCCAAAGTCGAAGGGTTCAAAGTCAGCCCCTTCGGTCGCAACGTGTTCTCGGGCGTCAGCCTGAACCCATAACCGTCTAGTCGCACAGCGAGGGCTTCCCTGGAAGCCCTCACGCAGACGTCTTGCCTGAATTCGTCGATCAGGCGCGATGCAAACGTTTGCTAGCTGTGAATGAGTTGTAAACCGTTAGCCGAATCATCCAAAAGGATCGGCACAAAAAAAAAGAAAAAGGAGCGTTACCGATGAAACTGAGCAGCACCGCGATACTGGCCTTGGCCATCAGCAGCATTACCGCAACGGCTTTCGCAGAATCCCAGAGCCAGGCGGTCACCCCGGTGACCCTCAAGAGCACCAGCGAGCAAAGCGAAGCCAAGGGCTTCATCGACGGCCAATCCGTCACGGGTAGCACGCGCAACTGGTACGCCAACGAGCAATTCAAGCGCGGCACGAAACTCACCTATCGCAAGAACGGCGAAGCACGCGAGACCGACCGCCGGATCAACTGGCTGCAAGGCACCATCATCAAGTACAACTCGGGCTTCACTGAAGGCACTGTGGGCTTCAGCACCGAACTGGCCGCCTACAACGCCATCGCCCTGGACCAGGACCGCAAGGACCTGGCGTCCAACAACGGCGGTGCACCGACCACCCGCCCTGGCGCCGGCAACAACCGTACCCTGACCCGCGAAGGCGGCGACGCCGTGGGCCAGTGGAGCAAACTGGGCCTGGCCAACCTCAAGGCCCGCGTGTCCAACACCACCCTGACCGCCGGTCGCCAGAACTTCAGCAGCCCGATGGTCGACGTGATCGGCAACCGTGCCCTGCCTTCCAGCTTCCAGGGTGTGAGCCTGCACAGCGAAGAATTCGAAAACCTGGCGTTCGACATCGCCACCTTCGACCGCAACTCGCCACGTACCGAACAGAGCCAGCGCAAGTTCCGCTCCGAATACGGTGACAGCAGCGTCGAGACCGATCACGTCAACACGGCCGGTATCACCTACCAGCCACTGGCCAGCCTGAAGACCAGCCTGTGGGCGACCGAAGCCGAGGACATGTGGAACCAGTACTACTTCGGCGCCACCCATGAACTGGGCGACAGCTCGGTGCTGAGCCTGACCACCGGCCTGAACTACTACAAGACCGTGGATTCAGGCAAAAGCAAGCTGGGCGAGATCGACAACGACACCTACTCTCTGTCGTTCGGCCTGACGCACCAGGCCCATAGCCTGACGTTCTCGTACCAGGAAGTGAACGGTAACGAGTACTTCGACTACCTGCACGAAACCAACGGCATCTACCTGGCCAACTCCCTGCTGTCGGACTTCAACGGCCCGAACGAGAAATCCTTCCAGATCGCCTACGGCCTGAACATGGCCGAATACGGCGTGCCTGGCCTGAAGTTCAACATCTACCAGGCGCGTGGCTGGGGCATCGACGGTACGCACTACAACAGCACCGGTTATAGCGACGTACGGGCCATGGACGGTGAGCACCACTACGAATACGGCGTCGGCGCGTCCTATGCCGTACAGAGCGGTCCTCTGAAAGCCACCGCGATCCGTGCGACCTACACCGCACACCGCGCCAGCGAAAACCAGGCCGACGGCAGCCTCAACGAGTTCCGCCTGGTCACCACCATTCCGTTCAACATTCTCTAAACTGCCACCGGGCGGTCGACTCACGAGGTCGCCCGTCCGGTCTTTTGCCATTTACCCGATTGCAGAGGATTGACGATGAACATGATTCCCCTACGCGCCGCCATCGCCGCCGCGCTGCTGAGCGTTGCCGTTGGCGCCACGGCCAAGCCCCTGGTGGTTTGCACAGAAGCCAGTCCGGAAGGCTTCGACATGGTCCAGTACACGACTGCAGTCACCGCCGATGCCGTGGCGGAAACCATTTTCAATCGCCTGGCCGATTTCAAGCCCGGCACCACTGAAGTGATTCCAGCCCTGGCCGAATCCTGGGACATCAGTGACGACGGCCTGACGTACACCTTCCACCTGCGCAAGGGCGTCAAGTTCCACACCACCGACTATTTCAAGCCGACCCGCGACATGAACGCCGACGATGTGGTCTGGAGTTTCCAGCGCCAGCTGGACCCGAACCACCCCTGGCACAAACTGTCGAGCGTGGGTTTCCCGTACTTTGAAAGCATGGGCTTCAAGGAGCTGCTGAAAAACGTCGAGAAAGTCGACGAGCACACGGTCAAGTTCACCCTGACCCGCCGCGAAGCGCCGTTCCTGGCCGACATCGCCATGGCGTTCTCTTCGATCTACCCGGCTGAATACGCCGACCAGTTGCTCAAGGCAGGCAAGGCCGGCGACTTGAACAGCAAGCCGATCGGCACCGGCCCGTTCGTGTTCCAGCGCTATAACAAGGACGCCCAGGTTCGCTTCAAGGCCAACCCGGACTACTTCCGTGGCAAGCCGCCGGCCGATGCGCTGGTACTGGCCATCGCCACCGACAACAACGTGCGCATGCAGAAGCTCAAGACCAACGAGTGCCAGATCGCGCTGTACCCCAAACCCGATGACATCCCCAGCATCAAGAAAGACCCGAACCTGAAGGTCACCGAGCTGGACGCGATGACCGTCTCGTATACCGCGTTGAACACCAGCAAGAAGTACATGAGCGACGTGCGGGTGCGCAAAGCCATCGACCTGGCCTTCGACAAGGAAGCCTACGTCAACGCGCTGTTCGGCAAGGGCAACGCCACCGCGGCGGTCAACCCGTACCCGCCAACCCTGCTGGGCTTCAACCACGACTTGAAGAACCCGGCCCGCGACCTCGACAAGGCGCGCCAGTTGCTCAAGGAAGCCGGCGTGCCGGAAGGCACCGTGTTCACCCTGTTCACCCGCAACGGCGGCGGCCCGACCAACCCCAACCCGATGCTCGGCGCGCAAATGATGCAGGCCGACCTGGCGAAAGTCGGGATCAAGATCGACATCCGCGTGATGGAATGGGGCGAAATGCTCAAGCGCGCGAAAAACGGCGAGCACGACATGGTCTCCGCCGGATGGGCGGGTGATAACGGCGACCCGGATAACTTCCTGACGCCTATGCTCAGTTGCGAGGCCGCCAAGAACGGCGAAAACTACGCGCGCTGGTGCAACGAGAAATTCCAGGCGCTGCTCGACCAGGCACGCGCCACAGTGAACCCCGAGGAGCGCGCGAAGCTCTATGAGCAGGCCCAGGTGATTTTCAACCAGGACCAGCCATGGATCAGCATGGCCCACACCCGCATGTTCACGGCAATGCGCAACAACGTAGAGGGCTACGTGATTAGCCCGCTCACCACCAACAACTTCGCCACCACCCAGGTGAAGTAGATAAGAAAACGCCCGGCATCCCTGATCCCAGGGCTTGCCGGGCACGCCTAACCGGCTGATGAGGTACACCTGAAGATGTTTAGTTTTATTGCCCGCCGACTGGGATTATTGATCCCCACGTTCTTCGGCATCACCTTGCTGACCTTCGCGTTGATTCGCATGATCCCCGGCGACCCCGTGGAAGTGATGATGGGCGAACGTCGGGTCGATCCCGAAATGCATGCACAGGCAATGGAACGCCTTGGCCTCAACAAACCGTTGTATGCCCAGTATCTGGACTACATCGGCAAACTGGCCCATGGCGATCTCGGCGAATCGCTGCGCACCCGTGAAAGCGTATGGACCGAGTTCAGCTCCCTGTTTCCCGCGACCCTGGAACTGTCCATGGCCGCCCTGTTGTTCGCCGGTATCCTGGGCCTGCTGGCCGGGGTGATCGCGGCACTCAAGCGAGGATCCCTGTTCGACCATGGGGTGATGGGCATCTCCCTGGCGGGGTATTCGATGCCGATCTTCTGGTGGGGCCTGATCCTGATCATGTTCTTCTCGGTGTCCCTGGGCTGGACGCCAGTGTCGGGACGGATCGACCTGCTCTACGACATCGAACCGAAAACCGGCTTCATGCTGATCGACACGCTGCTGGCCGATGAGCCGGGCGCGTTCCTCGATGCCCTGCATCACCTGATCCTGCCGGCCATCGTGCTGGGCACCATTCCGCTGGCGGTGATCGCCCGCATGACCCGCTCTTCGATGCTCGAAGTGTTGCGCGAAGACTACATCCGCACCGCCAAGGCCAAGGGCCTGTCGCCGTCGCGCGTGGTGTTCGTGCATGGCCTGCGCAACGCGCTGATCCCGGTGCTGACCGTGGTCGGCCTGCAAGTCGGCACGCTGCTGGCCGGTGCGGTCCTGACCGAAACGATCTTCTCCTGGCCGGGCATCGGCAAGTGGCTGATCGAAGCCATCGGCGCCCGGGACTACCCCGTGGTGCAGAACGGCATCCTGTTAATCGCCTGCCTGGTGATTCTGGTCAACTTCGTCGTGGACATCCTCTACGGCTTTGCCAACCCACGCATCCGTCACCAGCGCTGAGATCAAGACCATGAGTACTCCAACTACCGCGGTAGCAGTCGATCAAAGCCTGCTGTACCCGTCCCCGTACAAAGAATTCTGGCAGGCGTTTTCCCGCAACAAGGGCGCCGTCGCCGGGCTGATGTTCATGATCCTGATCGTGTTCTGCGCGATCTTCGCACCGTGGGTCGCGCCGCATGACCCGAGCGAGCAATACCGCGACTTCCTGCTCACGCCGCCGGCGTGGCTTGAAGGTGGGCAGATGCAATTCCTGCTGGGCACCGACGAGCTGGGCCGCGACCTGCTGTCGCGGCTGATCCAGGGCTCGCGGCTGTCGCTGCTGATCGGCTTGTCGTCGGTGGTGATGTCGTTGATTCCGGGCATCCTGCTGGGGCTGTTCGCCGGGTTCTTCCCGCGCATCCTCGGCCCGACCATCATGCGCCTGATGGACATCATGCTGGCCCTGCCGTCGCTGCTGCTGGCCGTGGCGATCGTCGCCATCCTCGGCCCAGGCCTGATCAACACCGTGATCGCCATCGCCATCGTCTCGCTGCCGTCCTACGTGCGCCTGACCCGCGCCGCCGTGATGGGCGAACTGAACCGCGACTACGTGACCGCCGCCCGCCTGGCCGGCGCCGGCCTGCCGCGCCTGATGTTCATCACCGTGCTGCCCAACTGCATGGCACCGCTGATCGTCCAGGCGACCTTGAGCTTTTCCTCGGCGATCCTCGACGCCGCCGCCCTGGGTTTCCTCGGCCTCGGCGTCCAGCCACCGACCCCTGAGTGGGGCACCATGCTGGCCTCGGCCCGCGACTACATCGAACGCGCCTGGTGGGTCGTGAGCCTGCCTGGCTTGACCATTTTGCTCAGCGTGCTGGCAATCAACCTGATGGGCGACGGCCTGCGCGATGCGCTGGACCCGAAACTCAAGAATGCCGCCTGAGGAGATTCCCATGTCACTGCTAGAAATCAAGAATCTCAACGTCCGCTTCGGCGACGCCACCGCCGTGCCGGTGGTCGACGGCCTCGACTTGAGCGTAGACAAAGGCGAAGTCCTGGCGATCGTCGGCGAATCGGGCTCGGGTAAATCCGTGACCATGATGGCGCTGATGGGGCTGATCGAGCACCCTGGCATCGTCACCGCCGATGCGCTGAACTTCGACGGCAAGAACATGCTCAAGCTGAGCAACCGCCAGCGTCGGCAGATCGTCGGCAAGGACCTGGCGATGGTTTTCCAGGACCCGATGACCGCGCTCAACCCCAGCTACACCGTGGGTTTCCAGATCGAAGAAGTGCTGCGCCTGCACTTGAATATGTCCGGCAAGGCCGCCCGCAAGCGCGCCATCGAGCTGCTGGAAAAAGTCGAGATCCCCGGCGCCGCCAGCCGTATGGACGCCTACCCGCATCAACTGTCCGGCGGCATGAGCCAGCGCGTGGCGATTGCCATGGCGATTGCCGGCGAGCCGAAACTGTTGATCGCCGACGAACCGACCACCGCCCTGGACGTGACCATCCAGGCGCAGATCATGGACCTGCTGCTGGCCCTGCAAAAAGAGCAGAACATGGGCCTGGTGCTGATCACTCACGACTTGGCCGTCGTCGCTGAAACCGCCCAGCGCGTGTGCGTGATGTACGCCGGCCAAGCCGTGGAAGTGGGCCAGGTGCCGCAGCTGTTCGACATTCCCGCCCATCCATACAGCGAAGCGCTGCTGGCGGCGATTCCGGAGCACAGCATGGGCGCCGAGCGCCTGGCGACCTTGCCCGGCATCGTCCCCGGTCGCTACGACCGTCCGCAAGGCTGCCTGCTGTCGCCGCGCTGCCCGTACGTGCAGGACAACTGCCGTCAACAACGTCCGGCCCTCGATCCGAAATCCAACAGCCTCGCCCGCTGCTTCTACCCGTTGAACCAGGAGGTGGCGTGATGGCCGTCGTACTTACCGCCCGTGACCTGACCCGTCATTACGAAGTGTCCCGTGGCATGTTCAAGGGCCATGCGACCGTGCGCGCCCTCAACGGCGTGTCATTCGAACTGGAAGCCGGCAAGACCCTGGCCGTGGTGGGTGAATCCGGTTGCGGCAAATCCACCCTCGCCCGGGCCCTGACGCTGATCGAAGAGCCGTCCGCCGGCTCCTTGAAAATCGCTGGCCAGGAAGTGGCCGGCGCCAACAAGGCCGAACGCAAGCAACTGCGCAAAGACGTGCAGATGGTCTTCCAGAGCCCTTACGCGTCCCTCAACCCGCGGCAGAAAATCGGTGATCAACTGGCCGAGCCACTGCTCATCAACACCAACCTGTCGGCCACCGAGCGGCGCGAGAAAGTCCAGGCGATGATGAAGCAGGTGGGCTTGCGTCCCGAGCATTACCAGCGCTACCCGCACATGTTCTCCGGCGGCCAGCGCCAGCGCATCGCCCTGGCCCGCGCCATGATGCTGCAACCCAAGGTGCTGGTGGCGGATGAGCCAACGTCGGCGCTGGACGTGTCGATCCAGGCCCAGGTGCTGAACCTATTCATGGATTTGCAGCAGGAGTTCAACACCGCCTACGTGTTCATTTCCCACAACCTGGCGGTGGTGCAGCATGTGGCTGACGACGTGATGGTGATGTACCTCGGCCGCCCAGTGGAAATGGGCCCCAACGAGTCCATCTACAGCCGCCCGCTGCACCCGTACACCCAGGCGCTGCTGTCGGCCACCCCGACCATCCACCCGGACCCGAACAAGCCGAAGATCAAGATCGTCGGCGAACTGCCCAACCCGCTCAACCCGCCGTCCGGCTGCGCCTTCCACAAGCGCTGCCCGTACGCGACCGAGCGTTGCAAGACTGAAGAACCGGCGTTGCGCCCGTTGGATAACCGGCTGGTGGCGTGTCACTACGCCGAGCGGTTCCTCGACGGCGCGGCGTAAGGCTAAAAGGCTAAAAGGCTAAAAGGCTAAAAGGCAGCAAAGCACTTAAGGCAGAAAAGCACTTGTGGCGAGGGAGCTTGCTCCCGCTGGACCGGTCCGACGCTTCGGGCGCAGCAGTCCCAAAAAGGGCCGCTACGCGCCCCAGCGGGAGCAAGCTCCCTCGCCACGGGCAATAAAAAACCTCCAGTCCGATCAAGGCTGGAGGTTTTTTCATGTTGGATATCTACGTCTGGCTATCGCCCTCTGCATCCTCATCGTCATCCGGCGTGTCGATTGGCGAACCATCATCATCCTCGCCATCATCCGGATCGCCTGCATCCGCATCGGTCGCGGCAAGCATCAACTCGCCCTGCACCACCGATCCGCTCGATGCATGTTTTTCATGCTCATCGCACTCGGCCCACGCAGCCGTAGAGCCTAAGGAAAGCATCACCAATACCTTTAGCAAAAACATCATGCGCAGCAGCTTATTCATAGCCCAATTCCTTCTTTGCGGGTAAAGCAGAGCCCGACGGCGCTCAAGAGAACCTATATATGAATAGCTCGGTTCACCAGATAAGACGCCCCGGAAGAGCCAGAAATGCCGCCGTTCTACAGATTGATTTCGAATAAGACTTATCTCCAAACCAACTAACCACGCAAATCCCTGTGGGAAGCTAGCTTGCTCGCGATGACGTCGGCACATTCAACATCCAGGCAAGCCGACCCACCGCTATCGCGAGCAGGCTCGCTCCCACAGAGGGATCTGCGCCAAACACAAATTTTCTGTGCTCTGAATTGCTCGCGAAGGGGCCGGCACATCCAACATCCTGGCAAGCCGACCCACCGCTATCGCGAGCAAGCTTTGCTCCCACAGAGGAAACAGTGCCGGACACAAGTTTCTTGCCCACTGAAGATCCAGTGTGGGAGCGAGCCTGCTCGCGAAGAGGCCAGCACATCCAACATCCAGGCAAGCCGACCCACCGCTTTCGCGAGCAAGCTCGC
The DNA here is from genome assembly GCF_014268705.1 of Pseudomonas sp. SWRI179. NCBI lineage: Bacteria > Pseudomonadati > Pseudomonadota > Gammaproteobacteria > Pseudomonadales > Pseudomonadaceae > Pseudomonas > Pseudomonas sp. SWRI179. The sequence goes on from NZ_JABWRA010000015.1 coordinate 19,608, forward strand.
ACCCACAATGGGTCACACTTGATGTTTAGTGATGCTCACGCGTCGCACGGAATTTCACGTCCGGCCAGCGCTCTTCCATCAGCGCCAGGTTGACCCGTGTCGGCGCCAGGTAGGTCAAATGTCCACCGCCATCCAGCGCAAGGTTTTCCACAGCCTTGTTGGAGAATTCCTCGAGCTTCTTCTTGTCGCCGCATTCGACCCAACGCGCCGAATACACGGTAATCGGCTCATAGGAGCACTCGACCTTGTATTCCTCTTTCAAGCGACTGGCGACGACGTCGAACTGCAGCACACCAACGGCGCCGAGGATGATGTCGTTGCTGCGCTCCGGGAAGAACACCTGGGTGGCGCCTTCTTCGGCCAGTTGCTGCAAACCTTGGCGCAGTTGCTTGGACTTGAGCGGGTCCTTCAGGCGCACGCGGCGGAACAGTTCCGGGGCAAAGTGCGGGATGCCGGTGAAGCCCAGGGCTTCGCCTTCGGTGAAGGTGTCGCCGATCTGGATAGTGCCGTGGTTGTGCAGGCCGATGATGTCACCGGCGAAGGCCTCTTCCAGTTGCTCGCGCTCCGAGGAGAAGAACGTCAGGGCGTCGCCGATGCGCACGTCCTTGCCGGTGCGCACGTGGCGCATCTTCATGCCTTTTTCGTATTTGCCGGAGCAGATGCGCATGAAGGCGATGCGGTCGCGGTGCTTGGGGTCCATGTTCGCCTGGATCTTGAACACGAAGCCGGCGAACTTCTCTTCCACCGGCTCCACGGTGCGTTCGTTGGCGACACGGGCCAGCGGACGCGGGGCCCAGTCGACCACGGCGTCGAGCACATGGTCCACGCCGAAGTTGCCCAGGGCGGTCCCGAAGAACACCGGGGTCAATTGACCGTCGAGGAATTCCTGCTGGTTGAACTCATGGCAGGCGCCCTGCACCAGTTCCAGTTGCTCGACAAAACGATCGTACTCGTCGCCCAGGTGCGCGCGGGCCTCGTCGGAATCGAGCTTCTCGATGATCTTGGTTTCGGTGCGCTCGTGCCCGTGACCGGCGGTGTAGACGATGATGTAGTCGTCGGCCAGGTGGTACACGCCTTTGAAGTCGCGATAGCAACCGATCGGCCAGGTGATCGGCGCGGCCTTGATCTTCAGGACCGCTTCGATCTCGTCGAGCAATTCGATGGGGTCGCGGATGTCACGGTCGAGTTTGTTGATGAAGCTGACGATCGGCGTGTCCCGCAGACGGCAGACGTCCATCAGCGCAATGGTCCGTGGCTCGACGCCCTTGCCGCCGTCGAGGACCATCAAGGCCGAGTCCACCGCGGTCAGGGTGCGGTAGGTGTCTTCGGAGAAGTCTTCGTGGCCCGGGGTGTCGAGCAGGTTGATCATGTGCTCGCGATACGGGAACTGCATGACCGACGTGGTAATGGAAATACCCCGTTGTTTTTCCATTTCCATCCAGTCGGAGGTGGCATGGCGATCGGACTTGCGGGATTTCACCGTGCCGGCCACCGCAATCGCCTTGCCCATCAGCAAGAGCTTTTCGGTGATGGTGGTCTTACCGGCATCGGGGTGGGAAATAATGGCAAACGTGCGTCTGGCATTGACTTCATTGACAATTTTGCTGTCGGACATCGTTCAAAATCTCGATTGTGCATGCTGTTATGCACACACTGAAAAATTTGCTTTTGGCCGATTGCACAGGCCAGTACAGGGAACCGCGCATTGTAACAAAGGGCGGACGGGAGTGCTCGGTACGATGCCCGATAGCGCTTGGCTGGAACTGCGCACTCGCCGAAAGAGGTTGACTGGAAAACCAAAAGGCCATCCGTCTGGATGGCCTTTTTTCTTACTTGTAGTCCGCGTTCAAATCACGAAGACCTTCCAGCTTCACGGGGCCACGACCGGGAAGCCGGGCAACCAATTCCAGTGTCCCTCCCATAGCCTCAACGTATTCGCGCAGCGTAGAGAGCAGCATGTCGGTACGCTTCTCCACTTTAGAGACATTGCCTTGCTTCATGTGGAGAAGACCCGCCATAGTCTCCTGCGTGAGATTCAGCTCCTTGCGCAGTTCCTGCAGGGTCATCTGTTCTGCAATGAGCTCCGCGCCGCGCTGTTCGATCTTTTGTCGACGGGCTGCGGGAAGCCCTTTCATAATCTCGTCAATTGACTTAGCCATTGCCTTACCCTTTCTTCAGTGTGCTCAGGTGTCGGTCAAAGCGGACATCTGCTGTCTTGATCAAGTCCTTATAGAACTTCTTCTGGCTTCCGCCTGACTTGTCATCACCAATCAGCAGGACGGCTTTCCTTTCTGGATCGAACGCGAAGGCCACACGCCAGACCCCGTTATCAGCCTTGAAACGCAACTCTTTCATATTGGCGTGCTTTGAGCCGTTAAGAGTGATTCCATACGGCCTGTTTTATCACGGGAAACCGCCTGGCAGGTGACTCAAAAAAGGGCAGAAACTATAGCTCAACTTGTGCCAGGAACCGAACCGTTGAGCATATCCGGGGTGGCCAAATGCTGTCCCGCATGGGAACCTTTTGCCCGGTGGAGACGTCCACCCCCCTGATACGAGCAACCGTCAGGGCCTGAAAAATCAGCAAGTTAGCCTGACGAGGCTGCGCTCATGGCTCGCTTCGACGGTCGTTTTACCGGCCTCGAAAAGAGCTGCTTCTCGCGAACGTTTTCCCGGCAATCCGTGATGGTTTGCCGCCCGGGGAGGCGTGCGCCGACTGAAAGACAAAGGAGTCCGCCTGTGGCTATCCGCTATGGCAAAGGGCTTATGGGGGGTGCGGTCGTCGTCGCCCTCCTGGCCCTGTTGGTCCACTGGATCGGCATCGATACGATCCAACGCTACCGCGACGATCTGCTGTTCTACCTGCAAGCGCACCTGATGCTTGTACTGGCTTCCATGTTGGCGGCCCTGATGGTCGGCATCCCCGCCGGCATCGCCCTTAGCCGCCCCGGCATGGTCGGGCGCGCCGAACGCTTCATGCAAGTGTTCAACATCGGCAATACCGTGCCGCCCCTGGCTGTGCTGGCCATCGCCCTCGGCATCCTGGGCATCGGCAGCGGGCCCGCCATCTTCGCCCTGTTCCTCGCCTCGCTGTTGCCCATCGTACGCAACACCTATGAAGGCCTGAAAAACGTCCAGGGCTCCCTCAAGGAAGCCGCCGTCGGCATCGGCATGACCCCGCGCCAGGTGCTGTGGAAAGTCGAGTTGCCCAACGCCGTGCCGATCATCGTCGGTGGCGTGCGCGTAGCGTTGGCGATCAACGTCGGCACCGCCCCGCTGGCTTTCCTGATCGGTGCCAACAGCCTCGGCAGCCTGATCTTCCCCGGCATTGCCTTGAACAACCAGCCGCAATTGTTGCTCGGCGCCGCTTGCACGGCGCTGCTGGCATTGCTGCTCGACGGTCTGGTGACACTCGCCAGCCGCTTCTGGCTGGAACGTGGCTTGCGCCCGTCCTGAGCCTGGCTGGATAAAGGAATCGTTATGAAGAAGTTGAGCTTGATCCTGGGCTGCCTGTTGCTGTTCGCAGGTTTTGCCCAAGCCGCAGAAAAACCGCTGATCCGCCTCGGCGCCCGCGTATTCACCGAGCAGACCTTGCTGGCGGAAATCACCGCCCAATACCTGCGCAGCAAAGGCTACGACGCGCAGATTACCGGCGGCCTGGGCAGCAACCTGGCCCGCAGCGCCCATGAAACCGGGCAGTTGGACCTTCTGTGGGAATACACCGGCGTGTCATTGGTGGCCTACAACCATGTCACCGAGAAACTCGACAGCGCCCAGTCCTACGCTCGGGTGAAAGAACTCGACGCGAAAAAAGGCCTGGTCTGGCTCGCACCGTCGAAATTCAGCAACACCTACGCCTTGGCCCTGCCGGAAAAAGTCGCGAAGAAGTACCCGCAGATCAACTCCATCAGCCAGTTGAACACCGTTTTGCAGGCCGAGGCCGACGAGAACCATCTGGTGGCCCTGGACACCGAGTTCGCCAATCGCTCCGACGGTCTGGCCGGCATGGTCGAACAGTACGACATGAACCTGACCCGCAAGAACATTCGGCAGATGGACGCGGGCCTGGTTTATACCGCCCTGCGCAACAGCCAAGTCTTCGCCGGCCTGGTCTACACCACCGACGGGCGCCTGAATGCGTTCAAATTGAAGCTGCTGGAAGACGACAAGCATTACTTCCCCGACTACACCGCCGCGCCGGTGGTGCGCCAGGCATTCCTCGACGCGCACCCGCAGCTGGCCGCGCAGCTCAAGCCGCTGGCCGAGCTGTTTGATGACGCAACCATGCGCCAGCTCAACGCCCGGGTGGACGTCGATCACGAAAGCCCCTCGGCCGTCGCCGCCGATTTCCTGCGCCAGCATTCGCTGCTCTCAACCCAATGACCTGGAGGAAAAGCCATGGATTTTCTTGACGCCTTTTCCCATCTGGACTGGCCGCTGGTGCTGCACCTGACCTGGCAGCACATCACCCTGGTGGGCATCGCCGTGACCCTGGCGATTGTCATCGGTGTGCCACTGGGCATTTTCATGACCCGTTTCCCGGCGCTTGCCGGCCCTCTGCAAGCCAGCGCCACGGTGCTGCTGACGATCCCGTCAATCGCGCTGTTCGGCCTACTCTTGCCGTTCTACTCCAAGTTCGGCCAAGGCCTGGGGCCAATGCCGGCGATCACCGCGGTGTTTCTCTATTCGCTGTTGCCGATCATGCGCAACACCTACCTGGCCCTGACCGGCGTCGAACCGGGCATCCGTGAAGCCGCCCGCGGCATCGGCATGACCTTCGGCCAGCGCCTGCGCATGGTCGAACTGCCCATCGCCGTGCCGGTGATCCTGGCCGGCGTGCGCACCGCCGTGGTGATGAACATCGGCGTCATGACCATCGCCGCCACCATCGGCGCCGGTGGCCTGGGCGTGCTCATCCTCGCTTCCATCAGCCGCAGCGATATGTCGATGCTGATCGTCGGCGCCGTGCTGGTCAGCCTCCTGGCCATCTTCGCCGACCTGCTCCTGCAATGGCTGCAACGCTCGCTGACTCCTAAAGGACTTCTCAAATGATCGAACTTCAAAACCTCAGCAAAACCTTCAAGAGCAACGGCAAGGATGTAAAAGCCGTGGACTCGGTGAACCTGACCGTCAACGAAGGCGAGATCTGCGTATTCCTCGGGCCGTCGGGCTGTGGCAAGAGCACCACGCTGAAGATGATCAACCGGCTGATCCCGCCGACCTCGGGCAAGGTCTTGATCAACGGCGAAGACACCACCGGCCTCGACGAAGTGACCCTGCGCCGCAACATCGGCTACGTGATCCAGCAGATCGGCCTGTTCCCGAACATGACCATCGAGGAAAACATCACCGTGGTTCCGCGCCTGCTCGGCTGGGACAAGCAGAAATGCCACGACCGCGCCCGCGAATTGATGAGCATGATCAAGCTCGAACCCAAGCAATACCTGCATCGCTATCCCCGGGAGTTGTCCGGCGGCCAGCAACAACGAATCGGCGTGATCCGCGCCCTGGCGGCCGATGCGCCGCTGCTGCTGATGGATGAACCGTTCGGCGCGGTCGACCCGATCAACCGAGAGATGATCCAGAACGAGTTCTTCGAGATGCAACGGGCGCTGAACAAGACCGTGATCATGGTCAGCCACGACATCGACGAGGCCATCAAGCTGGGGGACAAGATCGCGATCTTCCGCGCCGGCAAGCTGGTGCAATGCGATCACCCGGACACGCTGCTGGCGCATCCGGCCGACGAGTTCGTCAGCAACTTCGTCGGTCAGGACAGCACGCTCAAGCGGCTGTTGCTGGTCAAGGCCGAAGACGCGGCGGACAACGCCCCGTCGGTCAGCCCCGAGACGCCGGTGGCCGAGGCGTTGGAACTGATGGACGAACACGACCGGCGCTACGTGGTGGTCACCTGTGCCGAGAACAAGGCCCTGGGTTACGTCCGCCGTCGCGACCTGCACCGCCAGACCGGCACGTGCGGACAATACCTGCGGGAATTCAACGCCACCGCCGCCTACGACGAACACCTGCGGATCCTGCTGTCGCGCATGTACGAGTTCAACCGCTCGTGGCTGCCGGTGCTGGACGCCGAGCGGGTGTTCCTTGGCGAAGTGACCCAGGAATCGATTGCCGAGTACCTGAGCTCGGGGCGTTCGCGCGGGGGCAAGACCAGCATTGTCTCGCCGGCCGAGACTGCCTCAGCCTAGTCAACGGCGACTGCCATTGTGGCGAGGGAGCTTGCTCCCGCTGGGTCGCGCAGCGGCCCCAAAAAAGCGATGAGCGCTTCGCACTCAAGCGGGAGCAAGCTCCCTCGCCACAAAGGCAAAAGCCATATCGAGCAGGCTCGAATACCAATCCGGGGGAACATCAACCTGTCACACCGGTCGGTTACATCATGAGCTGTCGCGGGCCGCACGACGGAGACGTGCAAAAACGCGACATTTTTAGTTGATCTCAGGCCCCTCACGCCCTAAAGTTCGCGCCGAACGTCCATGCTGGAAACGATCCATCCGGCTCAAGTACTGACGACGAGACAGCAAGGCCAAGGGAATCATGCATCCCATGGCCTTTTTGCTTTCGGCGACATGCCTTGGGAAGTAGGCGAACCAAAGTGGGGATACGGAGGACGTTCACGAGGGCTGCTTGCCCTCAAACCCATTGATCCTGATGTTTGCCAGTAGGAGTCCCAAGTATGTCGATCCAGGTCGAAGATTATTTCGCGCGCGAAACTTTCCAGAAAATGAAAGCGTTCGCCGACAAGCAGGAAACCCCGTTCGTGGTGATCGACACCGCGATGATCTCCCAGGCCTATGACGACCTGCGCGCCGGTTTCGAGTTCGCCAAGGTCTACTACGCCGTCAAGGCCAACCCGGCGGTGGAAATCATCGACCTGCTCAAGGGGAAAGGCTCGAACTTCGACATCGCCTCGATCTATGAGCTGGACAAGGTCATGAGCCGTGGCGTCGGCCCGGAGCAGATCAGCTACGGCAACACCATCAAGAAATCCAAGGACATTCGCTACTTCTACGAGAAGGGTGTACGCCTGTACGCCACCGACTCCGAAGCCGACCTGCGCAACATCGCCAAGGCCGCGCCGGGCTCGAAGGTCTATGTGCGGATTCTCACCGAAGGCTCGACCACCGCTGACTGGCCGTTGTCGCGCAAGTTCGGCTGCCAGACCGACATGGCCATGGACCTGCTGATCCTGGCCCGCGACCTGGGCCTGGTGCCGTACGGCATTTCGTTCCACGTCGGCTCGCAACAGCGCGACATCAGCGTCTGGGACGCGGCCATCGCCAAGGTCAAGGTGATCTTCGAGCGTTTGAAAGAAGAAGACGGCATCGTCCTGAAGCTGATCAACATGGGTGGCGGCTTTCCGGCCAACTACATCACCCGCACCAACAGCCTGGAAACCTACGCCGAGGAAATCATCCGCTTCCTGAAGGAAGACTTCGGTGACGACCTGCCGGAAATCATCCTGGAGCCGGGCCGTTCGTTGATCGCCAACGCCGGTATCCTGGTCAGCGAAGTGGTGCTGGTGGCGCGCAAGTCCCGTACCGCTGTCGAGCGTTGGGTGTACACGGATGTGGGCAAGTTCTCCGGCCTGATCGAAACCATGGACGAAGCCATCAAGTTCCCGATCTGGACCGAGAAGAAAGGCGAGATGGAAGAAGTGGTCATCGCTGGCCCGACTTGCGACAGCGCCGACATCATGTATGAGAACTACAAGTACGGGTTGCCGTTGAACCTGGCCATTGGTGATCGCCTGTATTGGCTGTCGACCGGGGCCTATACCACCAGCTATAGCGCGGTGGAATTCAATGGCTTTCCGCCGCTGAAATCGTTTTACGTGTGATGTGCTTGGGCGTTTGAGCTCGTAGCGCTTGCCCTGTTGCGTAATAAAAAACGGCGCTTTTCAGAAATGGAAGGCGCCGTTTTTTTTCCGGTCGCACTCCGCTCCAATCGTGGGAGCGAGCCTGCTCGCGAAGGCGATCTCCCAGTCGGCGAAGATGTTGGATGTACCGGCCTCTTCGCGAGCAGGCTCGCTCCCACAGGGGGGGATTGGGTGCACATGGGTTTTGTGTCTGCTGAAAATCCAATGTGGGAGCGAGCTTGCTCGCGAATGCGGTGTTCCAGTCGGCGAAGATGTTGGATGTACCGGCCTCTTCGCGAGCAGGCTCGCTCCCACAGGATTTCGTCGCCTGCCCGTTCATGCAAATGATCGAGGCTTTTAGGTGTGTTTATGAATGCTTCTCGATAACACACGGCATAATGCACGCCGTGATGAACAGTAAATGAACAAGGCAGGCGACGTGTTGAAGAAAACCCTGTTCCAGTTGCACTGGTTTTTCGGCATCAGTGCCGGGCTGGTCCTGGCGTTGATGGGCGTTACCGGGGCGGTGGTGTCGTTCCAGGATGAAATCCTGCGGGCCTTGAACCCGCAGGTGCTGACGGTGGCGAAACAGCCGGCCGGCGTCCTGCCGCCCGCCGAACTGGTGGAACAGATCGAAGCCGCCGCCGGTAAGACCGTCGCCATGCTCTGGGTCGAGACCGACAGCGGCAACGCCGCACGGGTGATCTTCGCCGCGCCCCCCGGGGAAAAGCGCGGCGCCATGCGCTATTTCAACCCCTACACCGCACAGTTCATGGGTGAGGTGACCGGCCAGGATTTCTTCGGCCTGATGCTCAGGCTGCACCGCGTCCTGACCCTGGACGACGTGGGTCGGCAGATCACCGGCGCCTGCACGCTGATCCTGGTGTTCTTCTGCCTGTCCGGGTTGTACCTGCGCTGGCCGCGCCAGTGGAAAAACTGGCGCGCCTGGCTGACCCTCGATTGGCGAAAAAAAGGCCGCGGCTTCAATTGGGACCTGCACTCGGTGGCGGGCACCTGGTGCCTGGTGTTCTATTTGCTGGCGGCACTCACCGGACTGACCTGGTCCTACGAGTGGTACAACAAAGGCGTGACCCGCCTGCTCTCCGATTCGCCGGAAGAGGAACGGGTGCGCAATCGCGGCCCTGCGCCGAGCGGTCCGCTTCCCATGGCTGATTACCGGGCGATGTGGAGCAGCATCTACAGCGCCGCCGGCCCGGGCCTGTCCGCCTACAACGTGCGCATGCCGCCGGTGGCCGGGCAACCGGCGACCGTGTTCTATCTGCTGGAAAGTTCGCCCCACGACCGGGCACTGAACCAGCTCATCCTCGACCCGGCCACTGGCGTCGTCAGCCGGCACAGCCGCTACAGCGACAAGAGCCTCAAGGCACAGTTGCTCACCAGCGTCTATGCCCTGCATATCGGTAGCTATTTCGGCTTGGTCGGGCGGATCCTGGTCACCGTGGCCGCGCTGACCATGCCGCTGTTCTTCATCACCGGCTGGTTGCTGTACCTGGACCGTCGCCGCAAGCAGCGCCAGGCCAGAAACGCCCGCCAGGCCCTGAGCGCCAACCCGACCGATGCGCCGGCCTGGCTGATCGGTTTCGCCAGCCAAAGCGGTTTCGCCGAGCGACTGGCCTGGCAGACCGCCGGCCAACTCCAGGCCGCCGGCTTGCCCGTGAACGTCCAGCCACTGGCCGGTGTGCGTGAGCAAGACCTGAACAACGCCACCCACGCGCTGTTTGTCGTCAGCACCTTCGGCGACGGCGAAGGCCCGGACAGCGCCCGCGGCTTCGAACGCAAGGTCTTGGGCCAAGCCTTGAGCCTGGAGCGCCTGCAGTATTCGGTGCTGGGCCTGGGCGACCGTCAATATGAACATTTCTGCGGCTTCGCCCGGCGACTGCACGCCTGGCTGGCGGAACACGGCGGCAAGACCCTGTTCGCGCCGGTGGAAGTCGACAGTGGCGACCCTTACGCCCTGCGTCACTGGCAACAACAACTGGCCGAACTGACCGGACACGCGCCCGCGCAGACCTGGCAGGCCCCCCGCTTCGAAAACTGGACGCTGAGCCAACGCACCCTGCTCAACCCCGACAGCAGCGGCTCGGGCGTGTACCTGCTAGGCCTCACCGCTCCCGGGCCGAGCAGTTGGCTGGCCGGTGACCTGGTGGAAATCCTGCCGCGCAATGACCTGTCGGCCATCGAACATTTCCTCGATGGCCTCGGCCTCGCCGGCCACGCGCGCGTGCAGGTCGATGACCTGTCCCAGAGCCTCGACCAGGCCCTGGCGACCCGCCAGTTGCCGGAAAACCGCGCCCATCTGGTCGGCCTGCATGCCCAGGCCCTGGTGGATGCGCTGGCACCGCTGGCGATACGCGAATATTCCATCGCCTCGATCCCGGCCGACGGCGTGCTGGAGCTGATCGTGCGCCAGGAACGCCACCCCGACGGCAGCCTGGGCGTCGGTTCCGGCTGGTTGACCGAGCACGCAGCGCTGGGCAGCGCCATCAGCCTGCGACTGCGCCGCAACAGCAGCTTCCACCTACCGGCCCAGGGCGTGCCGATGATCCTGCTGGGCAACGGCACCGGCCTGGCGGGTCTGCGCAGCCTGCTCAAGGCCCGCGTCACCGAAGGCATGCAGCGCAACTGGCTGCTGTTTGGCGAGCGCAATCGCGAGCACGATTTCCACTGCCGTGATGAGCTGCAGGAATGGGTGACCTCCGGCGACCTGGAACGCCTGGACCTGGCGTTCTCCCGGGATCAGAAGCAGAAGATCTACGTCCAGGACCGCCTGCTGGAATCGGCCGCGCTGCTCAAGCAATGGCTGGCCGACGGTGCGGTGATCTATGTCTGCGGCAGCCTGCAGGGCATGGCCTCCGGCGTGGACCACGTGCTCAACAGCGTGCTGGGGCGCGAGGCCGTGGAACGGCTGATCGAGCAGGGGCGGTATCGGCGGGATGTTTACTGACAAACTTCAAGAACACACAACATCCTGTGGGAGCGGGCTTGCTCGCGAAGGCGGCGTGTCAGACAACACGTCTGCCAACTGACACACCGCCTTCGCGAGCAAGCCCGCTCCCACAGGGGAACTCTGTGATCCTTGGTTCACACCGGCTGCAACTTCTTCTCGAACACCGCCACGCCCTCCAGATCCCGCAACACCACGCCCATTTCCCCGCTCTGCCCGTCGATGTTCACCTCGCCAAAGAACTGATACCCGGCGAATGGCGAAGTGTTCTGGGTCGCAGGGGCTTTCTGGAACACCACCTCCGGGCCGAAGGTCTTGTCCAGGGCGTTGGGCCCGAAGCTGCCGGCGTTCAATGGCCCGGCGACGAACTCCCAGAACGGTTCGAAATCCTGGAACGCGGCCTGTTCAGGGTGGTAGTGATGGGCGGCGCAATAGTGAACGTCGGCGGTGAGCCAGACATAGTTGCGCACCTGATGCTTGCGCAGGTAACCGAGCAGTTCGGCGATTTCCACTTCGCGCCCTTGGGCCGCGCCCGGGTCACCATTGGCGACCGCTTCCCAGCGTGGCACGCCGGGGCTGACCTCGCCGTCCGGCACACCGAGGCCGATGGGCATGTCGGCGGCGATGACTTTCCACTGGGCCCGGGACTGCTTCAACTCGCGCTTGAGCCAATTCAACTGCTCACGCCCCAGGAACGGTTTGGCCGCGCCGAGGTTGGCGTCGTTGGCTTCGCGGTAGCTGCGCATGTCCAGCACGAACACATCCAGCAGCGGCCCGTAACCGAGCTTGCGGTAGATGCGTCCGCCGCCGTCGGCCTTCTGCCGGCGCATCGGCGCGTATTCCAGCCAGGCCTGGCGCGCACGGCCCACGAGGCTGTGGATATCCTTGGTCTGGTAGCGCTCGTCCAGTTGCTTGCCCGGCGACCAGTTGTTGACCACCTCATGGTCGTCCCACTGCCAGATTTGCGGCACCTCGGCGTTGAAACGGCGGACGTTTTCGTCCATCAGGTTGTAACGATAGTTGCCACGATATTCATCCAGGGTTTCGGCGACCTTGCTCTTGGCTTCGGTGGTGAGGTTGCGCCAGATGCGACCGCCCTCCGTGGTCACCTGCGCGGGCACCGGGCCGTCGGCGTAGATGGTGTCGCCACTGTGGATAAAGAAATCCGGCAGGCGCAGGCGCATGGCTTCGTAGATGCGCATGCCGCCGATGTCCGGGTTGATGCCGAAACCCTGGCCGACCGTGTCACCGCTCCAGACAAACCGGATGTCGCGCTTGAACTGCGGCACGCTGCGCAGGTGGCCGAGCCAGGGTTCGCTGGCGACGCCGCTCTGGGCATCTTCGAAATGCACCCGGTAGAAAATCGCCTGGTCGCGGGGCAGCCCGGTGAGTTCGACCCGAGCGGTGAAATCGCTGCGGGCATCGACCATGGGTGAGACGAAGCGGCGGGGATTGCTGAACTTGCTGCGGGTGTCCCATTCCACCACCATCCGCGCCGGACGGTCGCTGCGGCTCCAGATCATCGCCCGGTCGCCCTGCAAATCGCCGGACTGCACGCCTTCGGTCAGCACCGGCCGGTCCTTGACCGAAGCGATCACCGCCGGGGCTAGCCCGGGCAGCAATAAACCAGCGCCTACGGCTTGCATCACACGGCGACGGCCCAGGTCGAATTCGCTCATGGTGTTCTCCCTTGAAATGGGAAAACTTAAGCATGGGAGTGTGAAGTGGGTGTGACAGGAATTTCATGCCCCCCCCAAAAGCCACTGTGGGAGCGGGCTTGCTCGCGAAAGCGGTGTGTCAGTCAACGAAAATGTTGTCTGACACGCCGCTTTCGCGAGCAAGCCCGCTCCCACAGGTAGGGTGGTGTAACTTAAATCAGGCCTTGGCCGGCTCCAACGCCATCTCTACCACCTCAGGCCGCTTGAGCAGCGCATACGCCACCGCCGTCAGCAGGCTCCCCGCCACGATCGCCAGCAGGTACAACAGCGCATGGTTGATGGCGTTGGGGATCAGCATCACGAACAGGCCGCCGTGGGGGGCCATGAGCTTGCAGCCGAAGTACATCGACAGCGCACCGGTCAGCGCGCCGCCGGCGATGCTGGCCGGGATCACCCGCAGCGGATCCTTGGCCGCGAACGGGATCGCACCTTCGGAGATAAAGCACAGCCCCAGCACCAGCGCCGCTTTACCGGCCTCGCGTTCGGTCTGGGCGAATTTGCGCCGGGCGATGAAGGTGGCGATGCCCAGGCCAATGGGCGGCACCATGCCAGCAGCCATGGCCGCGGCCATCGGTGCATAACTCTGGGACGCCAGCAGCCCCACGGAAAATGCATAGGCGGCCTTGTTGATCGGCCCGCCGAGGTCGACGCACATCATCGCCCCCAGCAACACGCCCAACAGGATCGCATTGGTGGTGCCCATGCTGTCAAGGAAGTGGGTCAGGGCTTCGAGCATGCCCGCCACCGGTTTGCCGACGATGTAGATCATCACGAGGCCGGTGAACAGGCTCGCCAGCAGCGGAATGATCAGGATCGGCTTGAGCGCTTCCAGGCTCTGGGGCAAGCGCGCGTAGCGGTTGATCGCCTTGGCCGCGTAGCCGGCCAGGAACCCGGCGATGATCCCGCCAATGAAGCCGGCGCCGAGGGTGCTCGCCAGCATCCCGCCGATCATGCCCGGGGCCAGGCCCGGACGGTCGGCGATGGAATAGGCGATGTAGCCGGCCAGCAGCGGCACCATCAATTTGAACGCGGTTTCGCCGCCGATTTGCATCAGCGCCGCCGCCAGGGTTCCAGGTTCCTTGAAGGCCTCGATGCCGAACACGAACGACAAAGCGATCATCAAACCACCGGCCACCACCATCGGCAGCATGAACGATACGCCTGTCAGCAAGTGCTTATAGGCACCCCTTTTTTCCGCTTTCGCCGGCCCCGAAGCGGCGCCACTCGCCCCACTTTCCTGGCGGCCTTCGGCCAAGGCTTTTTTCAACGTGGCTTCGGCCTGTTTCAAGGCAATGCCGGTGCCACAACGATAAATTTTCTTGCCGGCAAAACGTTCGGTGGCGACTTCGATATCGGTCGCCAGCAGTACCACATCGGCCTCGGCGATCGCCTCGGGGCTCAACGGATTGCGCGCGCCCACCGAGCCCTGGGTTTCGATCTTCAGGTCGTAACCCAAGCGCGCCGCCGCCTGCTGCAAGGCTTCGGCGGCCATGAAAGTGTGGGCCACGCCAGTCGGGCAAGCCGTGATCGCCACCAGGCGTGGAGCGCGCTCGGTCGGAGTCGCCGGTTCTTGCGCGAACACGTCGGCCTCGCCCAGGACCTCAGCTTCTTCGGCGCCACGACGCAGCACCGCATCAACGTCCTGGAGGGCCAGGGCCGGCGTGCTGCGAAACACCCGCTTGCCAACGAACCGCGACAGGTCCACGGGGCCGCTGGCGACCAGCAACACCCACTCGGCCGCTTCGAGGGTCGTGGCCGACAACTGGCGCTCCGGATGGGCCGCGTCATGGACTTCGACACTGGTGCTCCAACCCTGGCGCTGCGCCGCGGCGTCCAGCAGGCGGGCGCACAACACACTGGTAACCATGCCGTTCGGGCAGGCCGTCACAATGGCTAATTTCATCTTGCGAACCCTCTTATTGTTCTGTCAGGGGGCGCACGCGCACACCCTGTTCAAGCGACGCCAGCAACGCGGTGTCGTGGATGCCAAAACCGATCTGCGTGACGGCCATGGCAGCGATGGCCGTGGCGGTGCGCAGCGTCTGCTCCGGGGTGTCGGCACTGAGCAGGCCGTGCAGCATGCCCGCCAGCAGCGAATCGCCGGCGCCCACGGTGCTGGCAACCGTCACCTTGGGTGGCGACGCATGCAGCGCCGAACCGACACTGAACCAGTTCACGCCATCGGCTCCGTGGGAAATCACCACATGTTCGACACCCTGGGCATGCAGGCGCTGCGCCGCTTGCGCCTGGGCCGCTTCGCTGACCACCTCGCAACCCAGCGCATCGGCCAGCTCCTCGGTGTTCGGCTTGATCAGCCACGGCCCCGCCGCCAGGGCGACGCGCAAGGCTTCGCCGCTGGTGTCGAGGGCCACGTTCAGGCCGAGTTTTTTCAGGCGCAGGATCAGCGCCTGCAACCACTGTGGGCTGACGCCCCGGGGCAGGCTGCCGGCCACCACAACCACATCGTGGCCGGGAGCGATTTGCTCAAGGCGCGCCAGCAACGCTTGCTGCGCGGCTTCGTCGACCATCGGCCCCGGGCCATTGAGGTCGGTGATACGTCCGTCCTGCTCGGCCAGCTTGATGTTGCTGCGAGTCTCGCCAGGGACACGGATAAAGGCATCGACAAAACCACGCTGGGCAAACAGCGTCTCGAACACTTGGGCATTGTCTTCGCCCAAAAAACCACTGACCGTCAGCGTATGGCCAAGATCGGCCAACACCTGGGCCACGTTCACGCCCTTGCCGGCGGCGTGGGCATGCATGCCGTCGCTGCGGTTGACCTGGCCCGGCTCCAGGCGCGCCAACTCCACCGTGAGGTCGAGCGCCGGGTTGAGGGTCAGGGTAAGAATCTTCGCCATTACAGCGCCTCCACTAATGCGCGCACGTCATCGGCGCTGCCCACGGCCAAAGCCTCTTGGGCCAGGGTTTGTACTTGCGCCAGGCTCAATTCGCGGACCCGCGCCTTGACCTCGGCAATGCTGCGGGCCGAGACACTCAGTTCGTCCACACCCAGGCCCACCAGCACCGGCACCGCCAGCGGATCGGCCGCCAGCTCGCCACACACTCCGACCCATTTGCCATGGGCATGGGCGGCGCGCACGGTGATGTCGATCAGTTGCAGCACGGCCGGGTGCAAGCCATCGGCCTGGGCCGACAGCGTCGGGTGACCACGGTCGATCGCCAGGGTGTATTGCGTCAGGTCGTTGGTGCCGACGCTGAAGAAGTCGACTTCCTTGGCGAGCACCGGCGCCAGCAACGCGGCGGACGGCACTTCGATCATGATCCCCAGTTGCAGGTCTGCCACGGGGATTTCCCGGCGCAGGCGCTCGGTCATGTCCCGGGCCTGGCGCCACTCATCGACGCTGCCCACCATCGGGAACATGATCCGCAGCGGACGGCTGTCCGCCGAGCGCAACAAGGCCCGCAGTTGCGCTTCCATGACCTGCGGGCGCTGCAATGTCAGGCGGATCCCACGCACGCCGAGGAACGGGTTTTCTTCTTTCGCGATCGGCCAGTACGGCAGCGGCTTATCGCCGCCCACATCGAGCGTGCGCACCACCAGCGGCCGACCGGCCAGGCCATCGAGCACTTTACGGTATTCGGCTTCCTGGGTCGCTTCGTCCGGCGCCTGGGTGTGAGCCATGAAGATCAGTTCGGTGCGCAACAGGCCAATGCCTTCGGCGCCCTGCTCCACCGCGCTGGCGACGCCGGCGCTTTCGCCAATGTTGGCGAACACTTCCACGGCATGACCGTCACGGGTCACCGCCGGTTCGTGACGCTGCTCGGCGGCGATCTTGAGACGCTGTTCGCGGGTGTCGCGTTCTTCCTTGGCGCGCTGCAAAGTGGCGGCGTCAGGGTCCACGTGCAGGCGACCGCGTTGGCCATCCAGCAGCAACGATGTGCCCGGCGCCAGCAGCAACACCGCCGCACCGGCGCCCACCAGCGCCGGAATGCCCAGGGCGCGGGCGACAATGGCGCTGTGGGCGGTGGCGCCACCACGGGCGGTGAGGATCCCCGCCACGCGAGCCGGGTCCAGACGGGCGACATCGGACGGGCCGACTTCGTCCATCACCAGGATGTAGGGTTGTTCGGGTTCAGCCGGGGTTTCGATGCCGCACAGCTGCGCCAGCACTCGACGGCCAACGTCCCGCAGGTCGGCGGCACGTTCGGCCAGCAAGGCGTCCTGCAAGGCTTCCTGCTCTTTGGCGGCGGCTTCGATCACGCCCATCCACGCCGCTTGCGCACTCTCGCCCAGCTTCAAGCGGGTGTCGACTTCGTCGGTCAGTTCCGGGTCGTCGAGCATTTCCTGGTGGGTGATGAAAATCTCCCGGATGGCCTTGGCCTTGGCGCGTTCGATCAAACCTTGGATATCGCGGCGCACCTGGTTCAGGGCGTTTTGCAGGCGCTCGCGCTCGATGGCTGCCGACTCACCGCGCATCGGATAATCGATGGCCTGCAACACTTGGATGTGGGCCGGGCCGATAGCGATGCCCGGGGCGGCGGCGACGGCCTGGATCAGGCTGCCGGCTTCGGGCGCCAACATGACGGTCGCGACTTCGGCCATTGCGGTTTCCCGCGGCGCACTCGGCGGCGGCAGCGGTTCGACTTCTTCGCCCAGGCCTTCTTCGATGGCCGCCAGCAGCGCCGGCAAGGCATCGGCGGCAATGCTCGGTTCGGCGATGAATTCCAGGACCTGGCCGCGACGGGCGCCCAGGCTCAGCAACTTGCTCAGGCTCTTGGCCGACACGGCGCTGTCCTGGCCGTCGACGATGCGCACGCGGATCTCGCCTTCGAAGCTTTTCGCCAATTGGGCGAGGATCTTCGCCGGACGTGCATGCAGACCATGGGCATTGGCCAGGCCGATGCGCGCGCTGGGCCAGTCGGCGGGTAATTCACCGCCGAGCACTTCCAGCACTTTGCGGCTGCTGGTGGCGCGGCCCAATTCGTGGCCGCGGCCTTCGATCAGCAGGGCGCAAAGCCTTTCCAGCAAAGCCTGGTGGGCCTCGCCGAGGCTGGCGAGGCAGAACAGACCGCTCAACGGTTGGCCCAGGTAACGGATGGGTTTGTCCGGGGTAACGAACGCCAGGCCCGGGCGCTTGACGGTCTGTTCGCTGTGCAGCCACCACAAGCCATCGCCCAGGGGCAGCGCATCGACTTGCTGCAACACGCCGGCAAAGCCGTTGCTCACGCAGTCGGCCTGGCGCAACAACCGAGCGCCGCGCCATACCAGTTCTTCAAAATCGTCAGCCGACACACCGAGGCCGATCATCTGCGCATCCAGGGCCAATTCCTGGGGCGCGCCTTGCAGCAGCTTCAGCAAGGCTTCGGCGGAACCGGCACGGCGCAGGGCCTGGCCCAGGTCCGTCTCGCCGAGGGCGCGGGTCAGCAGTTGCAGCAGGCGCAGGTGTTCGTCGGACTTGGCGGCGATGCCGATGGCCAGGTAGACAATCTGGCCGTCGCCCCAGTCCACGCCTTCGGGGAATTGCAGCAGACGCACGCCGGTGGAGTAGACCAGGTCGCGGGTCTGCGGGGTGCCGTGGGGGATGGCAATACCTTGGCCAAGAAAGGTCGAACCCTGGGCTTCGCGAGCCTGCAAGCCGGCGAGGTAACCCTCGGCTACCAGGCCATCGGCCACCAGTTTGTCGGCGAGCAATTGCAGTGCAGCGTCTTTATCCACAGCCGTCTGCGCCATGGATATCTGCTCTAGAGTGAGCTCGAGCATGCTTTCTCCTTTTTGGCGTCCGGTTGGCGCCAGGTATTGTTTTGAATGAATCAGCTTAGCGTTGCAGGACAGCTTTTGGCGGTATCGCGGCAGAGCGGCCAAAAATTCTGCTAGCCTTGAAAATACGCTTGCTGAAACGTTTAATCTAGAAAGATTGGCACGTTACTCGATAATCTCTCATCCTTGAAGTGCAACTTGTCGTAAGCGCTTGGACGGTGACCGTCAGCTTGAATCGGGTAGGATGGCCCTTATCGTCGGGGCTAACTCGAAAAAACAAGGAAAACCGGGTTGAAACTCAGTGATATTGCCCAACTGGCCGGTGTGTCCGTGACCACCGCCAGTTATGTGATCAACGGCAAGGCCGAACAGCAACGCATCAGCAGCGCCACCGTCGAACGGGTGCGGGCGGTGGTCGAGGAACACGGCTTCACGCCCAACCCCCAGGCCGCCGGACTGCGCAGCCGGCACACCCGGACCCTGGGCTTCATCCTGCCAGACCTGGAGAACCCCAGTTACGCCCGCATCGCCAAGTTGCTGGAACAAGGCGCACGGGCGCGGGGCTATCAGTTGCTGATCGCCAGTTCCGACGATGCACCTGAGAGTGAACGGCAACTGTTGCAACTGTTCCGTGCCCGGCGCTGCGATGCGTTGATCGTCGCCAGTTGCCTGCCGGCCGGCGACGACAGCTACCAGCAGTTGCAGGCCAAGGGCATTCCGATCATCGCCATCGACCGGGTGATGGAACCGGCGCATTTCTGCTCAGTGATCAGCGACGACCGCCAGGCCAGCCTGCACCTGACCCGCAGCCTGCTGGAGACCCACCCTCGGCAAATCGCCTTGATCAGCGCCCGTCCCGAGCTGAGCATCAGCCAGGAACGGGCCGCGGGCTTTCGCGAGGCCTTGGCCGGGTTCGAGGGCCAGGTGTTGATCGAACACGGCGAGTCGTTCAGCCGTGAGTGCGGCCGCCAGTTGATGGAGGAAATGCTCGCGCG
This sequence comes from Pseudomonas sp. SWRI179, assembly GCF_014268705.1. NCBI lineage: Bacteria > Pseudomonadati > Pseudomonadota > Gammaproteobacteria > Pseudomonadales > Pseudomonadaceae > Pseudomonas > Pseudomonas sp. SWRI179. Next base: position 38,878 of record NZ_JABWRA010000015.1, read on the forward strand.
CCTGGGGCATCTGCCGGATGCGTTGATCACGACGTCCTACGTGCTGCTGCAAGGGGTGTTCGACGCCCTGCACGATTTCCCGCTCAAGGCGCGTCCGCTGCGCCTGGGCACGTTCGGTGACACGCAGTTGCTGGACTTCCTGCCGCTGCCGGTCAATGCCATGTCCCAGCAACATCAATTGATCGCCGACAAGGCCCTGGAACTGGCCCTGGCGGCCATCGAAAACGATGATTACCAGCCAGGCGTGCAGGCCATCGCGCGGACGTTCAAGCAGCGGATCCACCAGGGCTGACGTTTCTTCAGGATTGATGCATGGAGTTGATCGACACCCACACCCACCTGGACTTTCCAGACTTTGACGCGGATCGCCCGGCCCTGCTGGCCGAAAGCCGCGCCTTGGGCGTGCGGCAAATGGTGGTACTGGGCGTGTACCGGGACAATTGGCAGCGGGTCTGGGAGCTGGTGCAAGGCGACCCGGACCTGCATGCCGCCTTGGGCCTGCACCCGGTGTACCTCGATCAGCACCAACCCGACGACGTGTCGCTGTTGCGCGAATGGCTGGGTCGCCTGGCCGGGCACCGGCAATTGTGTGCCGTGGGGGAAATCGGCCTGGATTACTACATCCCCACCCTGGACCGCGAACGCCAGCAGACGCTGTTTGAAGCACAGTTGCAACTGGCCGTGGAGTTCGAACTGCCGGCGCTGATCCACGTGCGCCGCAGCCATGCCGACGTGATCGCGACCCTCAAGCGGATGGGCCCTTCACGCGCGGGCATCATCCACGCCTTCGCCGGCAGTTTTGAAGAGGCCCGCGAATACCTCAAGCTCGGCTTCAAACTCGGCCTCGGCGGCGCCGCGACCTGGCCCCAGGCCCTGCGCATGCACCGGGTGCTGGCGAAACTGCCGCTGGAGGCGGTGGTGCTGGAAACCGACTCACCAGACATGGCCCCGGCGATGTTTCCCGGACAACGCAACAGCCCGGCGCATTTGCCGGCGATTTGCGAGGCATTGGCGGGGATCATGGGGGTCAGCCCGGAGCGACTGGCCGAGGCCAGCACAGCCAATGCCCGCAAACTGTTCAACTGGTGATTCCTCCTGTGGGAGCGGGCTTGCTCGCGAAAGCGGAGTGTCAGATAACCTGTTTGTCGATTGATACACCGCTTTCGCGAGCAAGCCCGCTCCCACATTGGATCGGCGACCGATAGCTACACCCGAAACGCATTGATCAACTGCTTGAGCTGCACCACTTGGGCGGACAACGCACGGCTGGCGTCTTCGGTCTGGTGGGCGCCTTCGGCGGTGCGTTCGCCGGCGCGGTTGATCTCGACGATGTTCTGGTCGATGTCATGGGCCACGGCCGTCTGCTGTTCCACAGCGGCGGCGATCTGCTGGTTCTGGTCGACGATCATGCCGACCGCACCGAGGATATTTTCCAAGGCCTGCTGGACCTTTTCCGACTGGCCGACGGTGCCGCTGGCCATCTCGTGGCTAGTGCCCATCGCCTTGACGGCGGCACCGACACCGCCGTGCAGGCGGGTGATCATCGCTTCGATTTCTTCGGTCGATTGCTGGGTCCGCTTGGCCAGGGTCCGGACTTCATCGGCCACCACGGCAAAACCACGCCCCTGCTCACCGGCTCGGGCGGCTTCGATGGCGGCATTGAGGGCCAGCAGGTTGGTCTGTTCGGCGATGCTCTTGATCACATCCAGCACGCGGCTGATGGCCTGGCTGTCGGTCGCCAGTTGATTGATCACCTGCACCGACTGGTCAATCTCGCTGGCCAAGCGGGCGATGCTGCCCTGCTGGGACTCCACCAGCCCGCGCCCGCTGAGGGTTTCGTCGTTCACGCTGTGGGCGCTGCTCACCGCGGCGGCGGCACTGCGGGCCACTTCCTGGGCCGTGGCCGACATCTGGTTCATCGCCGTGGCCACCAGTTCGATCTGGCTGCGCTGGCCAGCGACAGCCTGGTTGCTCCGGGCCGATACCGTTTCCACCTGCCCGGCCTGGCGTTCGACTTCCGCGACGGTGCGACCGACCTGTTCGATCAGGTCGTGGATCTTCGCCACCGTACCGTTGAACACTTCACCCAATTCGCCCAGTTCATCCTGGCTGCGGGCGACGAAATTGACCGTCATGTCCCCCGCCGCCACCTTATCCATCATCTGGCCCAGGTGTTGGAGGGTGGTGCGGGTCGACGCGTAGAAGCCGGCGTACAGGTAGAAAATCAACAGGAACACCGCCATCAGCGCCACGGCTTGCAGCACCATATGGCTGCGATTCTGCTCCAGGCGCTGTTGCAACTGCACACCGAGAAAATCCTGGGTCGCTTCGTTCAATTGATAGGTCTGCGCCATCAAGCCGCTGACCTGATCAAAGAATGCCGGCCACGGCGCATCGAGGGTGTCGGCCATCACCACCTGTTCCTCGATCAGTTCCGAGGCTTTTTTCAGGGTGCCTTTGCTGCCGTCGACCTGGGTGGCAAGGGCTTGCCCAGCCGCTTTGCTGGAACCGAGGGCGTCCTGCAGTTTCAAGTCGTACTCACCCTGGAGCTTTTCGATCTGCCCCAGCAACTCGTCGAAGCGGGTGCTCGACGCCGAATTGAGAAACCCCAGCCCCAACGAGGACGCACCCAGCGCCCGGCCTTCGCCGAGGATCTGGGTGACCTTGGGGGTGGTGCCGATGATCAGTTCGCTGAGCTGGCGGATGTCGCTCTGGTTGTCGCGGCTCAGCCCCGCCTGGCTGGCGATGATCTGGCTGAACATCTGGGCGCTGTTGAGCAATTTGCCGATCAACGCACTTTTGCTCTGCAGGGAGCTTTCAGCTTGCTGGGCCTTGAAAGCGCCGATCATCTCGTCGCGCTTGGCCTCGAAGGCACTGACCTGCTCGGGCTCGATGGCCATGGCGGTCATGCCTTGCAGACGCGTGAGGACCTGTTGTTCCAGGCTACCGATTTTCGCCTCCACATCACCGGCCTTGCCGGACTGGCCCAGGCTGGCATTGATCTGCACCAGGTTGTTGAGGGTTTCCAGGTCCCGGCGCAGGGCCAGGCTGCTGCCCAGCAGGTCGAGGCTTTGCAGCTCCACCTGGGTGCCCTGGAATTCCCGATAGGAATCACGCACCAGAAAGAAGTTGGTCACCAGCATGGGCAGCAGGAACAGCACGCTGATCAGGCTGAACTTCATGCCGAAGCTCAGGCGGTTCATCAGCGCGACGGCGGGCCAGAGCAAACTCTTCACTAGGAAGTCTCCCGGTAGTGTTCTTATTGTTATGAGCGCGCGCACGGAGACAGCAGAAAGCCACTATTCGGGCGCTGTCCCTGTATAGCCTAAATCGGCGGGGAGATTTGTAACTTAAGGTTAACGAGAGAGATTGGCCACGGCAGCACTGTGGCGAGGGAGCTTGCTCCCGCTGGCCCGCGAAGCTGGCCCCCGGGTTCCTTCAGGAAGATCGCTTTGTCCGGGTTTGCGGCTGCTGCGCAGCCGAGCGGGAGCAAGCTCCCTCGCCACAAAAAGCGCTTATATACAACCTTGTACGTTGATCAGGCCAACACCGTCCACAACGCAAACCCGGCATACCAGAGCACCGCCGCACGCAGCAGCAATTCCCATAGGCGATCCAGGCTGTTGATGCCGTCCGGCCCGGCGACGGGCTTGGGGATCTCGCCAGCCACCAGGCCAACCTTGTCGATGAGGTCGGCGGCGCTGATGTTCCAGTTCAACAGTTCATGCAACATGACCCGGCTGACCGCAACAAAATTGCCCACCAGGGCGAAGCTCGCCGCCAGCAACCGCACCGGCACCCAATCGAAGGCATGGCGCATTTGCGCGGCCCGCTCGGCGACGCCGGGGTTCTGGCTGTGCTCGGCAGCCAGCGCCAGCAATCGATAGCTCAAGGCCGCGACCGGGCCCAACACGAAGTACCAGAAAATCACCGCGAAAAAGCTCTGGTAGGCCTGCCACAACAAATGGCCCTGGACTCGCTCCAGTAACTGCTCACCGTCATCGGCTTCAATGTCCAGGTCGCGCTTGGCCACATGAGCCGCCGCTTGCAGGTCTTCCCGCCGCCAGGCGTCGCGAAACGGCCCAAGAGCAGCCAGCAAATCACCGCGCCCCAGGCTATAAATCACCACCAGCAAGTGCACCGGCAGCGCCAGCAAACCGTAGGCCACTGGCTCCAGCACCCACAAAAGCAACGCCAGCAGGGCCACGGGCAGCAGGACCATCGCCGTCAACACCAGCCAAGGCCGGTTGACCCACCGTGGGCTCGCCTCGAGTTTGTTCAGCTCGCGCAGCCAACCGCCGTCGCGCTGGACCCGCAGGCGCAAGGCCGAGAACTTCTCGATCCAGACGGCCAGCAGCAACACCAGAAAACTCATTGTCCTTCCCCTTCTGTCAGGGCCGCGCGATAGCGCGCCCAGTCGAATGCCGGTCCCGGATCGGTCTTGCGCCCTGGAGCGATGTCGCTGTGCCCGCAGATACGCTGCACGGTGATCGCCCTGAACGCCGCTTGCAACTGCCGGGTCAGGTCCACCAATGCGACATATTGCGCGTCGGTGAATGGCAGATCATCCGTGCCCTCCAACTCGATGCCCAGGGAAAAATCGTTACAGGTCTCACGCCCCTCGAAGCACGAGACGCCCGCATGCCACGCGCGATCCAGACAAGAGACAAACTGGGTCACGCTGCCGTCACGTTCGATCAGGAAATGTGCGGAGACGCGCAAGTCGGCGATACCGGCAAAGTAGGGATGTTCCGTGACATCCAGACGATTCTGGAAGAATTCCTGCACCTTGCCCGTGGCGAATTGTGCCGGTGGCAGGCTGATGTTGTGGATCACCAGCAGGGAGATTTCGCCTTCCGGGCGCGCATTGAAGTTGGGCGACGGGCAATGACGCACCCCCTCGCACCAACCGCTCGCGGAGTCCAACTGCATACAGGTTCCTTCGATGACGACGGTGAATGCCGTCAGTATGCCGTGATCGGGCCGGGCTGCGCGATCACTTGCCGCGATTGAGCTGGCGCAGATTGCCCAGCACCGACTCCAGCGCCCGGTCGAACAACAGGGTGTCGTCCAACAGCCGCGCCGCGCCCCGGCGGAACTCCAGGGCCAGGCTGGTGCGGCTGTGCTCCAGCACCTTGAGGCCAGTGCGATTGACGAAGACGTATTTGCCGGTGGCCTCGATGATCGCCGCCAGCTTGCAACGCAGGGAATTGTCCTCGTCCTCCTGGAACTCGACCCAGCTCCCCAGATGCAGTTGGTCGACCTGCAGCAGGCCGACGTCATCCGCCGGCAAATGCACCGCCACGCTCTCCCCCGCCGACTTTTGCGGCGCACGCAAAACAATTCTTTCCGACACCTCGACCATGGCCGGCGAATCGAGCGACTGGACCTGTTCCGTTGCCTGGCCCACGCGTTCGAGCGCCTGCACATGGAGGACTTCCAGCTCACTGAAAAACTCGCTGGTGGCGAATGGGTCGAACGCCGAACGGCTGAGGCCTTCACGCAGGGCCTTGAGCAGTTCCGGCACCATCGCCAGCAGACGCAGGCCCGCATCGGGCTCGTCGTGAGGCTCGACGCTCCAGATCAATTGCTCCAGGGTCAGGACGTCAGCCTGCCACTCGGCGGAATACTTGCCGTGCTTGAAACAGGTCAGCAACAACACCTGGCTCCAGGCCTGCTGCACGAACTCCACCACCGCTTGTGGCAAGACTTTGCCCAGCATCACCTGGTTCAGCGCCCCTTCGACACGCTGGCGCGCCAGTTCGGCCTTGGCCCGCCCCTCTTCGGCGTCGCGGATACGCTGCTCAAGCAACTCGCTGCGGCGCCGCTCGTCACTGGTGAAGGCGAGGAAATCGGCGAGCAGTTCGGAGAAAATCGCCGGGTCATCGACGAAGTCATTCAGCAAGCGCTGCACGACCTGCTCGATGCGCAAGTACAGGCTGTCACGCTGATGATCGTCGCAATCGCCCCACCCCATGGCCGCGGCCGCGATTTCGTTGAGCAGTCGCCGGGCCGGATGGTTACCGCGGCTGAAAAAGCTCTTGTCCTGCACCGCGACCTTGAGCATCGGGATTTGCAGGCGACCGATCAGGGCCTTGAAGGAATCTGGCAGGTTATGGTCGTCGAGGATGAATTCGAACATCATCGAGATCAGGTTGATCACATCTTCATCCGCGCCGTCGACCACCCGGGACTTGCCACTCCTGACGCTGACCCGGGTCAGCAGTTGTTCGAGCTGGCTACGCAGGTCGAACTCGTCCTGCACGGCAGGCGCCGGCACGTATTGCTGCAAATGCGAGAGCAGCCGCAGCAGGTCACGGGTAGAAATTGGCTGGGGCGGCACACTGGGTTCCAGGGTCGGCGCCACGCTGCCGCGCACTTGCATCAATAGCTTCTGCAAGGCGGCGAACACTTCCTGCACGCTGTCGTCAACTTCGGCATCGCTGGGTTTGGCGGCGATTTCGGCGTTGGGCCTGGGGTTATCCTCGGGGCGATCCGAGACCCGACGCGCCGGCGTCACCTTGAGCTCCGGCAGGATCCCCGTGGCCGCCAGCAACTGGTTAGCCTCGGTATAAAGTTGGTCGCACTCGCTGAGCACATAACGCTCGAACAGTTTGAGCAGGATCAGCTTGACCTTGATGCCCACGCCCAGGTTGCGCCCGGCCTGCAAGAACTTTTCGCACAGCAGTGCCGGGCTCAGGGGATTGTGCTGATTGCCCAGCGGTCGAGCCAGCAGCACACCGAGCCGGGCCGTCAGTTGCTCCAGCGCCACGCCATCGCGCCTGAGCACCCGAGCGACCATGGCCTCGACCGCCAACTGCCGCTCCAGGTCGTCCTGGGAGCGCCGGGGTTGACCGTCCGACGCCAGGGTAGGCGCCAAGGTGGCGTGGGTCAGGTCGTACTGGGCCAGGTTGACGAAGGTCTCGAAGAACTGCTCGATGAATTCCCGCTCGATGCTTTTGCGCTTCAGGCGCAGGTCCCGCATGGCCTCGAAGTACAGGTTCTGCTCGACGTCATCGCGCGCCCGGTCGGCCATTTCGAACAAGGTGTCGTCAGCGTTATCGAACAGCCCCTGCAAGCCCAGGCGCAACTGCTGGGCGGCCTTGTCGCGAACCTGAAGCAGAATCACAGGCAGGCGGGCGAGCGGCGAGCGAGTCGCCTGATCGGTAGACACCTTGTGCAAAGGCACTACATTCCCGTCGTTGTGCATCCTGGCCTCCTGAAACGGTTCTTCGGCTCATGACGTCAAAGCTATGGCGTCAATCGAAAGGCGGATTATGGGTAAAAGAACCCCGCCGCACCAGCGGTACTCTGTGACGCAGCTCGAAATACGGCGCAACTAGTGACCGAGGAAATGAGGAAATGTTGCGAGGACGCGACCAAATGCAGGTTTCGACACCCTATAATCCAGGCCACTTTGTTTGTGGAGCCCGTTATGCCGAATCTACGCCTCGCCGACCTGACCGCCGAAATCGAAGCCAACGTGCGCCGCGCGTTGCTTGAAGACGTCGGCAGCGGCGACATCACCGCGCAACTGATCCCCGCCGAACGCCTGGCCAAGGCCACCATCATCACCCGCGATGCGGCGATCATCAGTGGCACGGCCTGGGTCGATGCCGTGTTCCGGCAGCTGGATCCGCGTGTCGCGGTGCATTGGCAAGTGCGCGATGGCGACCGGGTCAGCCCCGACCAGGTGCTGTTCCATCTGGAAGGCCCGGCCCGCTCGCTTTTGACCGGCGAACGCAGCGCGCTGAACTTCCTGCAGATGCTGTCGGGCGTCGCCACCCGGGCCCGCTACCTGGCCGACTTTGTCGCCGGCACCCAAGTGAAGTTGCTGGACACTCGCAAGACCCTGCCCGGGCTGCGCCTGGCCCAGAAATACGCAGTCACCTGCGGCGGCTGCCATAACCACCGCATCGGCCTGTACGATGCCTTCCTGATCAAGGAAAACCACATCGCCGCTTGCGGCGGGATCGCCCAGGCCATCGCCGCCGCCCATAAGATCGCACCGGGCAAACCGGTGGAAGTCGAAGTGGAAAGCCTGGCGGAATTGAAAGAAGCGCTGACGGCCGGTGCCGACATCATCATGCTCGACGAACTGAGCCTGGACGACATGCGCGAAGCCGTACGCCTCAATGGCGGCAAGGCGAAACTGGAGGCCAGCGGCGGCATCAACGAAAGCACGTTGCGCCCGATAGCCGAGACCGGGGTGGACTACATCTCGATCGGGGCGATGACCAAGGATGTGAAGGCGGTGGATCTGTCGATGCGACTGAGCCTCTGACAGGCTGACGCCGGGCAATCAGAAACGAAGATAGTCCATGGCGAGGGAGCTTGCTCCCGCTGGGCCGCGAAGCGGCCCCCTCTTTTTGGGGCTGCTGCGCAACCCAGCGGGAGCAAGCTCCCTCGCCACAGTGTCGCTCTTACCGCGTGTTCTCAGACCACCAGATTATTCATCTCGCAGTATTCTTCCCATTCCACACCCAACACCTCGGCCGCTTCCTTGTGCAATGCAAGGCGCTGCACCTCGAACTCTTCAGGCGTGCTGGTGTACTTGAGCGTCAACTCCCAGGGTTGCAGCCCCTGGGCTTCGGCCTCGTCCTCGAATGCCCATTGGATCTGGTCTTTCTGATCGTCGGCGGACAAGTCCTTGATCTCTTCCAGCAACTGGGGCGCATCCAGCACATATTTCTTCAGTGCTTCTTCGTGCCTGGCTTCCTGGGACAATGCTTTAACAGTCATGGCGTTCTCGTTGATCTGGGGAATGGAAGATGGATCTGGATCATCAAGGATCTCTCTGACGCAGGAAGCCGTTAGAAGCCCGGTTCACCTGGCCTTCAGAACCATTCGTGGATCATCTGAAAACTGCTGGGCGGTGCTCATGCAGGCAGTGAATATAGGATGTTTTGCCAACGATTTACACGGCTCTTTACATCTACCCCACAAAAAACCATGTGCATACGAAGCTAAGGGGACTAGGGAACATCTGTCAGAACAACCAGTCATAGCAATGTGCTATTCCGGCATCTCACAAGGAACCCCAGTGATGCGCAGCTTTTCGAAACGTTCGTCGACCCGTCTTGCTACCGCGACCTTGCTGCTCGGCAGCCTGACCTTGGCCGGCGTTGCCCAAGCGGCGGTTGAAGTCTCCTCCGATGGTCCCTCTGACCACGACGCCATTCCTGCACTTCATTACAACCAATTCGATAAGTACGTACTCGTAAAGACCAATGTCAGCGCCAGCGCCTTGGAAAACCTGCCAAAAGCCGTAAAGAACAATGCCGACGAACTGGAAAACCAGAAACGCACCCTCAGCGACCAGGCCCGCCAGATCGAAGAACTCAAGCGCAACAGCGGGTCCAGCTCCACCTCCAGCAGCAAGGAGATCGACGAGCTCAAGCGCACCATCAAGGAACAGGAAAGCGATCTGAAGGATCTTGGCAAGCAGGTGGAAGAACTCAAGCGCAATAGCGGCTCCAGTTCGAGTTCGAGCAACAGCGAGATTTCGTCCCTGAAACGGGAACTCAGCGATCAGGACAACGAGATGGAGCAGCTCAAACGCACGGTCGAGGAGCTGAGCAGGAAGGTGAAATAACGAGGGGAGATGGTGCCCGAGACAGGAATCGAACCTGCGACCTTCGCGTTACGAGTGCGCTGCTCTACCGGCTGAGCTACACGGGCGGTGGCTAAAACTAGCACCGTCCCCCGTAGCCAGGCAACCTGCCTGGCGGTGATTTTCACCACACAGCAAAACGCCCCGAACCAGTCGGGGCGTTTGCTTGTTCAGCAGCTAAGCGAGGGGGTGATTAAACGCCCGATGCCTTGGCTGCCGCGACGTCCTTGATGGACAGCTTGATACGGCCGCGGTTGTCCACGTCCAGTACCAGCACTTCCACTTCCTGGCCTTCCTTCAGGATGTCGGTCACTTTCTCGACGCGAGCATCGCTCAGCATGGAGATGTGAACCAGACCGTCCTTGCCCGGCAGGATGTTGACGAACGCGCCGAAGTCGACGATGCGTTCAACCTTGCCGACGTAGATCTTGCCGATCTCGGCTTCCGCGGTGATGCCCAGGACGCGCTGGCGTGCTGCTTCTGCCGCTTCCTTGGTTTCGCCGAAGATCTTGATCGAACCGTCGTCTTCGATGTCGATCGAAGCCTTGGTTTCTTCGCAGATCGCACGGATGGTCGCGCCGCCTTTACCGATGACATCACGGATCTTGTCGGTGTCGATTTTCATCGCAATCATGGTCGGAGCATTTTCCGACAGCTCGGTACGGGACTGACCGATGATCTGGTTCATCTGACCGAGGATATTCAGGCGCGCTTCCAGGGCTTGGCCCAGGGCGATTTCCATGATTTCTTCGGTGATGCCCTTGATCTTGATGTCCATCTGCAGTGCGGTGACGCCTTTGGCGGTACCGGCCACCTTGAAGTCCATGTCGCCCAGGTGGTCTTCGTCACCCAGGATGTCGGTCAGGACGGCGAACTTGTCGCCTTCTTTAACCAGACCCATGGCGATACCCGCAACCGGTGCCTTCATCGGCACACCAGCGTCCATCAGGGCCAGGGAAGCGCCGCAGACCGAAGCCATCGAGCTCGAACCGTTGGACTCGGTGATTTCCGACACCACGCGAATGGTGTACGGGAACACGTCAGCGGCTGGCAGCATGGCCTGGACCGAACGACGGGCCAGACGGCCGTGACCGATTTCGCGACGACCGGCGCCACCCATGCGACCACACTCGCCCACCGAGAACGGAGGGAAGTTGTAGTGCAGCATGAACGGGTCTTTCTTTTCGCCTTCCAGGGTGTCCAGCAGTTGCGCGTCACGGGCGGTGCCCAGTGTTGCAACGACCAGCGCCTGGGTCTCGCCACGGGTGAACAGGGCCGAACCGTGGGTCTTTGGCAGGACGCCGACTTCGATGTTCAACGGACGAACGGTGCGGGTGTCGCGACCGTCGATACGCGGCTTGCCGTTTACGATGTTTTCGCGAACGGTGCGGTATTCGATTTCACCGAAAGCAGCCTTGACGTCGCTGGCCGATGGCTGGCCTTCTTCGCCGGAGAACTTGGCAACGACCTGGTCTTTCAGCTCGCCCAGGCGTGCGTAGCGGTCGGCCTTGATGGTGATGGTGTAGGCCTGGGAGATCGCGTCGCCGAACTCGGCACGGATCGCGCCCAGCAGCTCGGTGGCTTCTGGCTGTGGTGCCCAGGTCCAGGTTGGCTTGGCGGCTTCTGCGGCCAGTTCCTTGACGGCGTTGATCACCACCTGGAACTCGTCGTGGGCGAACAGCACGGCGCCCAGCATCTGGTCTTCGGTCAGTTCCTTGGCTTCGGATTCAACCATCAGCACGGCTTCGGAAGTACCGGCCACGACCATGTCCAGGCTCGACGCCTTCAACTGCTCGTAAGTCGGGTTCAGCAGGTAGCCGGTGCTTTCGTGGAACGCAACGCGGGCAGCGCCGATCGGGCCATCGAAAGGAATACCGGAGATAGCCAGGGCAGCCGAGGTACCGATCATCGCAGCGATGTCCGGATCGGTTTTCTTGCTGGTGGACACGACGGTGCAGACAACCTGCACTTCGTTCATGAAACCTTCTGGAAACAGCGGACGGATCGGACGGTCGATCAGTCGGGAAGTCAGGGTTTCCTTCTCGGAAGGACGGCCTTCGCGCTTGAAGAAACCGCCAGGGATCTTACCGGCAGCGTAAGTCTTTTCCTGGTAGTGAACAGACAGAGGGAAGAAGCCCTTGCCTGGATCGGCTTGCTTGGCACCGACAACGGTCACCAATACGCTGACGTCGTCGTCAACGGTGACCAGCACTGCGCCGGAGGCCTGACGGGCGATACGGCCAGTCTCGAGGGTAACGGTCGACTGACCGAACTGGAATTTTTTGATTACCGGGTTCACGGTGTCCTACCTTCTTTGTGGCTCTTGGGGAACTTGTCTTCTTGCGAAATTCTTGGGCAATGACGGGAATCGGCCCGACGCCTGTCCAGGGTAAAACGTGTATCCAGATAAAACTTGAGGCTGGGAGCCTGCCATGCGCCAGCGGGAAACCCCACTGACGTACGACAGACCACCAACCTCTTGCGCAATCGCTGATTAGCGACGCAGACCCAGGCGAGCGATCAGAGCGCTGTAACGGCTCACGTCCTTGCCTTTCAGGTAGTCCAGCAGCTTGCGACGCTGGTTTACCATGCGGATCAGACCACGACGGGAGTGGTGATCTTTACCGTTGGCCTTGAAGTGACCTTGCAGTTTGTTGATGTTGGCGGTCAGCAGTGCAACTTGCACTTCTGGCGAACCAGTGTCACCAACAGCTTGCTGGTAGTCAGCTACGATTTGAGCTTTTTCTTGAACGTCGAGAGCCATGAGGCAATCCTTTTAGTCAGGAAACTGTTCCGAGGAACAGCTTCAACAGGCCAGGGACAAATCCCTGTATCTATAAATGAGTAGTGACCGTGCCTGTTAACAGCCACACTCGCCAACCCGCTGTTACGCAGGCTGGTTCCGGTCATTCCGACCGAATCAGCCGACGCGGCGCAATGCGCCCGTCTTCGCTCACTTCACCGATACCGATGAAGCGACCGTTATGATCCTGTACCCGGACCATGCCGAACTTCGGCGCATCCGGGGCGCGTACCGGCTGGCCGTTGAGCCAGTAGAACGCGCTGTGTTCCGAGAACTGCAAGAGCGGCCAATCCAGCAGGCCGCTGTCCGATGGCATCAGGAAACGGTCGACCGCTTCGTTGCCGCCTTCGGCATGCACCGCTTCAAGCTCTTCCAGCGTGACCGTCTGGGCCAACGTGAAAGGCCCGGCCTGGGTCCGTCGCAATTCTGCCACGTACGCGCCACAGCCGAGCTGCTCGCCAATATCCTCCACCAGGGTGCGGATATAGGTGCCCTTGCTGCAATCCACGGCCAGCCGCGCAGTATTACCGTCAAAGGCCAGCAATTCCAAGCGCGCAATAGTAACAGAACGCGGTTCACGCTCCACTACTTCGCCTGCACGAGCCAGTTTATACAGCGGCTGGCCATCACGCTTCAGAGCCGAGTACATCGGCGGTATCTGACTGATTTGCCCGCGAAATTTCGGCAACACCGCTTCGACATCCGTCTGACCAACGGTCACCGGGCGCTCCAGCAAAACTTCACCCTCGGCGTCCGCCGTGGTAGTCGTCTTGCCCAGTTGCGCCAGGGTTTCGTAACCCTTGTCGGAATCGAGCAGGTACTGGGAGAACTTGGTCGCCTCGCCAAAGCACAGTGGCAGCACGCCAGTGGCCAGCGGATCGAGGCTACCGGTGTGCCCGGCCTTTTCAGCATTGAGCAACCAGCGAACCTTCTGCAACGCCGCGTTGGAGGTGAACCCCAGCGGCTTGTCGAGCAGGATGATACCGCTGACGTTACGACGGATACGTTTGACCTGAGCCACCGATTACTCCTTGGTGTCTTCAGGTTCAGCCGCAACCGGGTGCTGGCTGTCTTCCGCCACGGCGCGCTCGATCAGTGCCGACAGATGCGCACCCCGGGCGACGCTTTCGTCGTAATGGAAGTGCAACTGCGGGACGCTGCGCAGCTTCATCTCCCGAGCCAACTGCATACGCAGGAAGCCGGCGGCCGAGTTGAGCACCTTGATGCTCTGGGCGATTTCTTCGGCGCTGTCCTGGCCCATCACGGTGATGAAAATCTTGGCGTGACCGACGTCACGGCTGACTTCCACTGCGGTGATGGTGACCAGGCCGACGCGCGGGTCTTTGACTTCGCGACGGATCAGTTGGGCCAGCTCGCGCTGCATCTGATCGCCGATTCGTTGGGTACGGCTGTATTCTTTTGCCATGTCTTGTTACCTGTTACTGCCCCACGGTGAAACCCGTGAGGTCTGAAAGCGGCAAACGCCCGGCCTGGCAAAAAGCCAGACCGGGCGTTGCGTTTAGAGTCCGCCAGCCAGGCAGCGCATGTTCATGCGGCTGCCCGGCGCGGCTCTTGAAGTGCGCGAGTTAGAGGCTGCGAGCAACCTGGACCTTCTCGAAGACTTCGATCTTGTCGCCAACCTTGACGTCGTTGTAGCTCTTGACGCCAATACCGCATTCCATGCCGGCACGCACTTCGGAAGCGTCATCCTTGAAGCGACGCAGGGATTCCAGCTCGCCTTCGAAGATCACGATGTCTTCACGCAGTACACGGATCGGACGGTTACGGTGAACGACACCTTCGATCACCATGCAACCGGCGATGGCACCGAACTTCGGCGAACGGAACACGTCGCGAACTTCGGCCACGCCCAGGATGTTCTCCCGGACGTCGCTGCCCAGCATACCGGTCAACGCTTTCTTGACGTCTTCGATGATGTCGTAGATCACGTTGTAGTAACGCATATCCAGGCCTTCCTGCTCGACGATCTTGCGAGCGCCGGCATCGGCACGCACGTTGAAGCCGAACAGTACAGCGTTGGAAGCCAGTGCCAGATTGGCATCGGACTCGGTGATACCACCGACGCCGCCACCGACCACACGCACTTGCACTTCGTCGTTACCCAGGCCATTCAAGGCGCCGTTCAACGCTTCCAGGGAACCACGGACGTCGGATTTGAGGACGATGTTGAGCGTCTTCTTCTCTTCCTGGCCCATGTTCTCGAAGATGTTTTCCAGCTTGCCAGCGTGAGCACGAGCCAGTTTGACTTCGCGGAACTTGCCTTGACGGAACAGAGCCACTTCACGGGCTTTCTTCTCGTCAGCCACAACGCTCATCTCGTCGCCAGCGTCCGGGGTACCATCCAGGCCGAGGATCTCGACCGGGATAGCCGGACCGGCTTCCTTGATAGGCTTGCCGTTCTCGTCGAGCATGGCGCGCACGCGGCCATAGTTCGAGCCGACCAGCACCATGTCGCCTTGACGCAGCGTACCGTCCTGGACCAGGACCGTTGCAACCGGGCCACGGCCCTTGTCGAGGCGCGATTCAACCACAACACCACGGCCAGGTGCCGAAGGCGTAGCGGTCAGTTCGAGAACCTCGGCTTGCAACAGAACGGCTTCGAGCAGTTCGTCAACACCAGTACCCATCTTCGCCGAGACCGGAACGAATGGAGTGTCGCCACCCCACTCTTCGGAGGTCACGCCGTGGACCGACAGTTCGCTGCGGATGCGATCGAGATCGGCGCCCGGCTTGTCGATCTTGTTCACCGCAACCACCAGCGGCACGCCAGCAGCCTTGGCATGCTGAACGGCTTCGATGGTTTGTGGCATCACGCCGTCGTCCGCTGCAACCACCAGGATCACGATGTCGGTCGCCTTGGCACCACGGGCACGCATCGCGGTAAACGCGGCGTGACCCGGGGTGTCGAGGAACGTCACCATGCCGCGGTCGGTTTCAACGTGGTACGCACCGATGTGCTGGGTAATACCACCCGCTTCACCGGCCGCCACCTTGGCGCGACGAATGTAGTCGAGCAGGGACGTTTTACCGTGGTCGACGTGGCCCATGACGGTCACGACCGGAGCACGGGAAACCGCCTCGCCTTCGAACTTCAGGGACTCGGCCAGGGAATCTTCCAGGGCGGTGTCGCTGACCAGGGTCACTTTGTGGCCCAGCTCTTCAGCAACCAGTTGGGCAGTTTCCTGGTCCAGTACCTGGTTGATGGTGGCTGGCGTACCCAGCTTGAACATGAACTTGATGATTTCAGCAGCCTTGACCGACATCTGCTGGGCCAGATCGCCCACAGTGATGGTCTCGCCGATCTTCACTTCACGCACGACAGGGCCGGTAGGGCTCTGGAAACCGTGGGCGTTGCGTTTCTTCAGCTTGGCCTTGCCGCGACCGCCACGACGGAAGCCGTCGCTTTCTTCGTCGGTGGTACGTGGCGCAACACGAGGTGCTGGCGCCTTTTCCTTGACCGAAGCACGATGAGGCGCGTTCTTGCGCTCACCATCGCCGCTGCCACGACGGTTGTCGTCGGCACGTGGCTTGTCCGGACGACGCTGTTCGTCGCGCTTGCGAGTGTCGGCTGGAGCCGGGGCAGCAGCCACGACTGGCGCCGCTTCGCGCACAGGTTCGGCGGCCGGGGCAACAGCCTCGACGGCTTCTACCGGAGCGGTCTGCGCAGCAGCAGGCTGGCGGCGCGCTTCTTCTTCGGCGCGACGCTTGGCTTCTTCTTCAGCCTTCTGGCGAGCAGCATTTTCTACTGCGCGACGTTCTTCCTGTTCGCGTTTGCGCTCGGCTTCGATTTCTTCCGGGCTGCGCTGTACGAAGACTTTCTTCTTGCGTACTTCAACGCTGATGCTTTTGCTACCGGCAACACGCAGGGTGCTGGTGGTTTTACGCTGCAGAGTGATCTTGCGCGGTTCTTCCACTTTTGCCTTGTGACTGCTCTTCAAGTGAGTCAGCAGGGACTGCTTTTCACTGTCGGTCACATGTTCCTCGGCGGCGGTGTGCGGCAGACCTGCCTCACGCATCTGCTGCAACAGGCGCTCTACCGGTGTTTTGACCTCATCGGCCAGTTGTTTCACCGTGACTTGCGTCATGCACTTCTCTCCTCAGGCCGCGCCTAATTACTCGAACCAGTGGGCTCGGGCGGCCATGATCAACTTGCCGGCACGATCATCGTCAATGCCGTCGATGTCGAGCAGATCGTCAATAGACTGCTCGGCCAGGTCTTCGCGGGTAATTACGCCGCGCACCGCCAGTTCCATCGCCAAATCCTTGTCCATGCCCTCAAGCGAGAGCAGGTCTTCGGCCGGATGGGCGTCTGCCAGCTTTTCCTCAGTAGCGATGGCTTTGGTCAACAAACGATCCTTGGCCCGAGCGCGAAGCTCGTTGACGATTTCCTCGTCAAAGCCGTCGATGTTGAGCATTTCCTCCACCGGTACGTAGGCAATCTCTTCCAGGCTGGTAAAGCCTTCATCCACCAGCACCTGCGCCAGCTCTTCATCGACTTCAAGCTCTTCGATGAAGTTGCGCAGGATGTCGCCGGTTTCAGCTTGCTGCTTAGCCTGGATGTCCGATTCGGTCATCACGTTCAGGGTCCAGCCAGTCAATTGGCTGGCCAGACGCACGTTCTGACCACCGCGACCGATGGCCTGAGCCAGATTGTCTGCGCCAACGGCGATGTCCATGGCGTGGGCATCTTCGTCGACGATAATTGCCGCCACTTCAGCAGGCGACATGGCATTGATCACGAACTGAGCCGGGTTGTCGTCCCACAGGACGATGTCCACGCGCTCGCCGCCCAACTCGCCGGATACGGCCTGGACACGCGAACCACGCATGCCGATGCAGGCACCTTGTGGGTCGATACGCTTGTCCTTGGAGCGGACCGCGATCTTGGCGCGCGAACCCGGATCACGGGAAGCGGCCATGACTTCGATCAGGCCTTCAGCAATTTCCGGCACTTCGATGCGGAACAACTCGATCAGCATTTCCGGCGCTGTACGCGACAGGATCAGCTGCGGGCCCCGGTTCTCGGTGCGGATTTCCTTGAGCAGCGCACGCAAACGCACGCCAACCCGGAAAGTTTCGCGAGAAATGATGTCTTCGCGAGCCAGCAACGCTTCGGCGTTGTTGCCCAGGTCGACGATCACGTTGTCGCGGGTGACTTTTTTCACGGTGCCGGAGATGATTTCCCCCAGGCGCTCGCGATAAGCGTCGACGACTTGCGCGCGCTCGGCTTCGCGAACCTTCTGCACAATGACCTGCTTGGCAGTCTGTGCAGCGATGCGACCGAATTCGATGGACTCGATTTTTTCTTCGACGACATCACCGACCTTGGCGCCCGGGTGCGTTTCCGCAACCTTGCTCGGCCAGGTTTCGATAGCTGGATCGTCCAGGTCGGCTTCCTCGACCACCGTCCAGCGACGGAAAGTCTCGTAGGCACCGGTGTGGCGATTGATCTCCACACGCAAATCAACTTCGTCTTCGAACCGCTTCTTGGTAGCAGTGGCCAGAGCCAGCTCCAGCGCTTCAAAAATAACGTTAGCCGGTACGCCCTTTTCATTGGATACCGACTCAACAACCAGCAGTACTTCTTTGCTCATCGTACGCCTCGCCTTTCGCAAGCCATTGGATCCGCGGGATCCGCAGTATCTGGCACGTATCAGTCAAAACTGGGAATAATGTTGGCCTTGTCGATCATATCGATCGGCAACAGGAACTCATGGTCATCTACCTGCACCACGACGTCCTGCTCTTCTACACCGCGCAGAAGGCCTTGGAAGTTGCGTCGACCTTCGAAAGGCGAGCGCAGCTTGATCTTCACTTGTTCACCGGCAAACAAAGCGAACTGTTCAAGTGTGAACAGGGGGCGCTCCATGCCAGGCGAGGAAACTTCAAGGGTGTACTCGGAGGTGATTGGATCTTCAACATCCAGTACACCGCTGATCTGACGGCTGACGATGGCGCAATCGTCCACCAACACGCCGCCTTCCTTATCGATATAAACGCGCAACAGTGAGTGGCGACCTTGAGCCGAAAACTCAATACCCCAGCATTCATAGCCAAGGGCCACGACCACCGGGGCCAACAAGGCCTGCAACTGTTCTAGCTTGCTCGACACCTGAACCCCCTCGTGCATGTTTGTGCATGCTGTGCAAATAAAAAAAAATGGGCGAATCGCCCATCCCTGAAACGCCGTCGAATAGCGGCGTTATAAAGTGTCCAGCTAACAAAAAGCCCCTTGGAAGGGGCCCCTGAAACTGGTTGCGGGAGCCGGATTTGAACCGACGACCTTCGGGTTATGAGCCCGACGAGCTACCAGACTGCTCCATCCCGCGACAAAGCTGGGGCGGAAGTATACGACCGATCCCTTACAGGGTCAATGTAACCCTTCCACCTACAAGAAAGCCCGCAATCGCGGGCTCTCCTGATAATTGGTACCGAGAAGGGGACTCGAACCCCTACACCCTATGGGCACAACCACCTCAAGGTTGCGTGTCTACCAATTCCACCACCTCGGCAATACAGCGTTTGAAACCTTCTTACTTCTGCTCTTGAGCTGGAGGCACGTCAGTCGCCGGGTTGGCCGACTTTTGCTCTTGAAGCACCGGGACATCATCAGAAGCCGGTTGTTGCTTTGGCGCTTCCAATACCGCTGGGTTTGGCAGACCTACTTGAGTCAGCTCGTGAGCTTTCTCTTTAGCAAAGTAACCTAACCCCAAGCTGGTTATGAAGAAACCGGCGGCAAGTATAGCAGTAAACTTACTGAGAAAGGTAGAGGAACCTTGGCTTCCGAACACAGTATTTGAAGCACCTGCACCGAAAGACGCACCAGCATCCGCACCTTTACCCTGCTGCAGCAATACGAGAGCAACTACGCCCAGTGCACCCAGCAG
Source organism: Pseudomonas sp. SWRI179 (assembly GCF_014268705.1). Lineage (NCBI taxonomy): Bacteria > Pseudomonadati > Pseudomonadota > Gammaproteobacteria > Pseudomonadales > Pseudomonadaceae > Pseudomonas > Pseudomonas sp. SWRI179. The sequence goes on from NZ_JABWRA010000015.1 coordinate 58,202, forward strand.
ATGAAAAACGACTACGACTGTTTCCAGCATTTTTTCAGTTTCCCGCGGCGCGACAGATCGCACCGAACTCATCTGCATTCAGGGACGCTCCACCAATGAGCCCCCCATCGATATCCGGCATGCCGAACAGTTCGACCGCATTGGCCGCCTTCACGCTGCCGCCGTATAGAAGCCGCACACCTCGTGCCACTTCAGAATTCTCTGCCGCCAACTGCGCGCGGATGGCTGCGTGCACATCCTGCGCCTGTTGCGGCGAAGCAGTCAGCCCAGTGCCGATGGCCCAGACTGGCTCGTAAGCAATGATCGCCTTTGCAAAAGCACCGACACCCAGCTCCTCGATGATGCTGCCCAGCTGACGCTCGACAACCTCAAGGGTCTTGCCGGCCTCACGCTGCTCGCGGGTTTCCCCTATGCACAACACCGGAGTCAGACCACAGGCCTGGGCCGCAGCAAATTTGCGGATCAAGGTCTTGTCCTGCTCGCCCATGATCTGGCGACGCTCGGAGTGCCCGACCAGGACCAGGGAACAACCTGCATCCACCAACTGACTCGGTGCAACCTCACCGGTCAACGCACCTTGCATGGCTTCCATCGCAGAGTTCTGCGCGCCGACCGAAATCGACTTGCCCTTCAAGCCATCAATCACTTGATTGATATACAAGCAAGGCGGGAAAACCGCGACATCAACACCGCTTGGCAAGGCCAGATGACGAAGGCCATTGATCAGCTCAGCGACGCTGGCGCGGGTACCGTGCATCTTCCAGTTACCAGCTACCATAGGGCGACGCATGCTGTACCTCGTCGGTCAAAGTGGGCGCAGATGTTACCCAACGGATTCATGACTGGCAAGCCGAATTCAGGCAGAAACTTCAGTAACCAGTTTTGCCAGCTCTTCGGCATAACCGCGAACTTGCGCTTCATCCTCGCCTTCGACCATGACACGCACCAACGGCTCTGTGCCGGACTTGCGCAACAACACGCGTCCACGCCCCGCCATCGCTTGCGTTACACGCTCGCTGGCCTGCTTGACCTTCGCATGCTCGAGAGGGTTTACACCGCCACCGAAACGTACATTGATCAACACTTGCGGGCATTTGCGCAACGCCTGGCGCGATTGTGCGAGCCCCTCGTTGCGCGCCTTGAGTGCCATCAGCACCTGCAAGGCCGCGATGATCGCATCACCGGTGGTGGTGTGGTCGAAGCACACGATGTGGCCGGAGTTCTCGCCCCCGATCACCCAGTTGCGCTCCAGCAACTCCGAGATCACGTAGCGGTCGCCCACATTGGCCCGCACGAACGGGATATCCAAGTCCGCCAGGGCCAGTTCCAGCCCAAGGTTACTCATCAACGTGCCGACCACGCCGCCCTGCAGCTTGCCACGCCCATGCAGGTCGCGAGCAATGATGAACAGCAGCTCGTCACCATCGACAACCGTGCCGGTGTGATCAACCATCAGGACCCGATCACCGTCACCATCGAAGGCGATGCCCAGATCAGCCTGCTCGGCCAGCACCGCAGCCTGCAACGCCTCGGTATGGGTGGAACCACAGTTGTGGTTGATGTTCAGGCCATTGGGCTGGGCGGACAGCACCACCACTTCGGCGCCCAGTTCGCGAAAGACGCTCGGCGCGACCTTATAGGTTGCCCCGTGGGCGCAATCGACGACGATTTTCAGGCCAGAAAAACTGGTGCCGGTCGGCACACTGCCTTTGCAGAACTCGATGTAGCGACCCGACGCATCGTTGATCCGCGACACCTTGCCGATCTTGCTCGACTCGACCACCGTCATCGGGGTGTCCAGCAGCTCTTCGATCATCAGCTCAATATCATCCGGCAGCTTGGTACCCTGGCCGGAGAAGAACTTGATGCCGTTGTCATCATGGGGGTTGTGCGAGGCACTGATCACGATGCCTGCCTGGCCTTGGAACGTACGGGTCAGGTAGGCGATGGCTGGCGTCGGCATCGGGCCGAGCAGCATCACATCGGCGCCCGCCGATGTCAGGCCGGCTTCGAGGGCCGATTCGAACATGTACCCGGAAATTCGCGTGTCCTTGCCCACCAACACCTTGCAGGCGCCCATCTTGCGGAACGCCATGCCGGCCGCCCAGCCGAGCTTGAGCATGAAATCAGGGGTAATGGGGTATTCGCCGACCCGACCACGAATACCGTCGGTGCCAAAATATTTCTTGCTCATAAGTGCTCCGTCATTCTTATTCGGCTGAATCCACAGCTGCGATCATCCGCACGACATCCATCGTTTCGGCCACATCGTGCACGCGCAATATGCGTGCACCTTTACCAAGGGCCAAGGCCGCCAGGGCGAGACCGCCATACAGGCGCTCGCCCACCGGGCGACCCAAGGCATTGCCTATCATGCTCTTTCGCGAGACCCCGACCAACAGGGGCCGCCCCAGGGCATGCAAGGCTTCCATATGTTTAAACAGGCTCAGGTTGTGTGCCAGTGTCTTGGCAAAGCCGAACCCGGGATCAAGAATGATCCGCTCGGCAGGGATGCCCACGGCAGCACACTGACCCAGACGCGCCACGAGGAACTCACCCACTTCCCGGGTGACGTCATCATAGTGCGGGTCGTTCTGCATGGTCCCCGGTTCGCCGAGCATATGCATCAGGCACACCGGCAACCCCGTGTCCGCCGCAGCATCCAGGGCACCATCGCGCTGCAAGGATCGAACATCATTGATCAGGCCCGCCCCCAGCCGTGCAGTTTCGCGCATGACCGCAGGCGTGGATGTATCGACCGAGATAATGACATCGAGCTCGCGATGGATGCGCTCGACAATCGGCGCCACCCGCTCCAATTCCTCGGTAGGCGAGACCGCCCGCGCGCCCGGCCGAGTCGATTCGCCCCCCACATCGATCAGCGTTGCGCCGGCGGCCACCATGGCCTCGGCATGCCGCAGTGCAGCATCGAGCTGGCTGAATCGACCACCATCGGAAAAGGAATCAGGGGTGACATTGAGAATGCCCATGACATGTGCATGGGCCAAATCAAGAACCCGGTTGCCGCAAGGCAACCGGGTCGAGGACTGAACAGAAGTCATTTCAAGCCTTAGACATCAGCGGCCGGGCCGCCAATCGGTGTTTCCGGACGCTCACCCTGTACCGCCGGTGGCGTGCCGGAAGTACCGGTACCGCCGCCCGACCAGTCACGCGGTTCACGAGGCTCGCGCCCCGCCATGATGTCGTCGATCTGCTCGGCATCGATGGTTTCATACTTCATCAGGGCATCGGCCATGGCATCGAGCTTGTCACGGTTGTCCGTGAGAATCTGCCGGGCAGTGCCATAACACTGGTCGATGATGCTGCGCACTTCGGAGTCGATAAGCTTGGCCGTCTCGCCGGAGAAGCTTGCATGCTGGCCACCGCCACCACGACCGAGGAACACCTCGCCCTCTTCCTCGGCGTACATCAGCGGCCCCAACTTCTCGGACAGGCCCCACTTGGTGACCATGTTCCGGGCGATCTGGCTGGCGCGCATGATGTCGTTGGACGCCCCCGTGGTCACACCGTCGAAGCCCAGCGTCATCTCTTCAGCGATACGACCGCCGTATAACGAACAGATCTGGCTGATCAATGCGCGCTTGGACAGGCTGTAGCGATCCTCTTCCGGCAGGAACATGGTCACGCCCAGGGCACGACCGCGCGGGATGATCGAGACTTTGTAGACCGGATCATGCTCGGGCACGACACGACCGACGATCGCGTGGCCCGCCTCGTGATACGCGGTGTTCTGCTTTTCTTTCTCCGACATGACCATGGATTTGCGCTCCGCGCCCATCATGATCTTGTCCTTGGCCAGCTCGAACTCCTTCATTTCCACGACGCGCTTGCCAGTGCGAGCAGCAAAGAGCGACGCTTCGTTGACCAGGTTCGCCAGGTCAGCACCGGAGAAGCCCGGCGTACCACGCGCGATGACGGCCGGAGCAACGTCGTCACCCATTGGCACCTTGCGCATATGGACCTTGAGGATCTGCTCGCGACCACGAATGTCCGGCAGCCCCACCACGACCTGACGGTCGAAACGACCTGGACGCAGCAGCGCAGGGTCAAGTACGTCAGGACGGTTGGTGGCGGCAATCACAATGATGCCGTCGTTCATTTCAAAACCGTCCATCTCGACCAGCAACTGGTTGAGGGTCTGTTCACGCTCGTCGTGACCGCCACCCATGCCGGCGCCACGATGGCGACCGACGGCGTCGATTTCGTCGATGAAGATAATGCAGGGTGCGTGCTTCTTGGCCTGTTCGAACATGTCGCGGACACGACTGGCGCCCACGCCGACGAACATTTCGACGAAGTCGGAACCGGAAATCGTGAAGAACGGCACCTTGGCTTCACCGGCAATCGCCTTGGCCAGCAAGGTTTTACCGGTACCGGGCGGGCCGACCATCAGCACGCCACGAGGAATACGACCGCCCAGGCGCTGGAACTTGCCCGGATCGCGCAGGAATTCAACCAGCTCGCCGACTTCTTCCTTGGCTTCGTCGCAACCTGCGACGTCGGCCAAGGTGGTTTTCACCTGGTCTTCGGACAGCAGCCGGGCCTTGCTCTTGCCAAAGCTCATCGGCCCGCCCTTGCCTCCACCGCCGCCCTGCATCTGGCGCATGAAGAACATGAACACGGCGATGATCACCAGGATCGGGAAGCTGGCGACCAGGAGCTGGGTCCAGATGCTTTGCTGCTCAGGCTGCTTGCCTTCGACCACGACATGGTTGTCCACCAGGTCACCGATCAAGCCATTGTCCTGGATTGCCGGACGAATGGTCTTGAAGCTGTCGCCATCGGTGCGCTTGCCGGTAATCACATAGCCATCAACGGCTACACGCTCGACCTTGCCATCCTTGACCTGCTGGATGAAGTCGGAATAGTTGAGGGTCTGCGGCTCGTTAGGACTGGAGAAGTTGTTCATCACGGTCACCAGGACAGCGGCGATGATCAACCACAGGATCAGATTCTTTGCCATATCGTTCAATTAACTACCCTCTGAAGCAAGCTCCGCTACTGGCGCGCGCTTCGCATGATATTCACCGGCCTAACTTACTACATTACCTACGACTCTGGCAGGCGCCGTCTGTAACCCTTTGTGAAACACTTTCTACACATTATTCGCTAATGCTCACGGGACGAAATACGAAAAACCTATCGCCCCGGTCGAAAAACCTCTTATTCCTCACTGCGACCACGGAAACCACGGCCTAGCAGGTACTGCTCACGGGAACGATCACGCGATGATTTCGGCTTGCGCGTCGTGACCTTCTCGAACTGCTTGCGCACGCTCTTGTGATATTCGTCGAAGCCTTCACCCTGGAAGACCTTGATCAAAAAATCACCACCTGGCTTCAACACCCGAGTCGCAAGATCCAGCGCCAACTCGCACAGGAACATCGATCGCGGCATATCAACAGATGCCAATCCACTCATATTGGGGGCCATATCGGAAATCACAAGGTCCACCTCGTTTTTTCCAACCGCTTCAAGGATCTGCGCCAGCACGGCGTCCTCGGTAAAGTCGCCCTGAATGAAGGTCACATCCGGGATGCTGTCCATTTCCAGGATATCGGAAGCGATCAGTGTGCCTTGCCCACCAATCAGACGACTGGTCACTTGGGACCAGCCACCCGGGGCGGCGCCCAAGTCGATCACGCTCATGCCTGGACGGATCAAACGGTCTCTTTCCTGAATCTCCAGCAGCTTGTAGCTGGCACGGGAACGATACCCGTCCTTTTGCGCCATTTTCACGAATGGGTCGTTGAAATGCTCTTGCAGCCATTTAAGACTTGTCTTGGAACGGGCCACGGGCCACCTCAAAAATAAAACGGGTCGTGATTAAGTGGGCGGTCCCGGACTTGCTCGGGTAAACTGGCCGCCGCTTTTTACAAGATCAGACGCAGGGGTCAGATTATGCCGCTCACTCAAGAGCAGAAGAAACAATACAAATCCATTGGCCACCATCTGAAACCGGTTTTGACTGTGGCTGACAACGGTTTGACTGAAGGTGTACTCGCCGAACTGGAACGCGCCTTGGGCGATCACGAGCTGATCAAGATCAAGCTCAACATCCTCGATCGCGAAGCCCGCCTGGCTGCCGTTGCCGAACTGTGCAAGACCGGCAAGGCAGACCTGGTGCAGGTCATCGGCAAGATGGCGCTGATTTATCGCAAGAACTTCAGCGTCAACAAGCAACTGTCGAACGTTCACCGCTTCAAGTGATGTCAAAGGGTCAAGGGTGTGCCTCGCACACCCTGCCGCTCCACCCGGGAACCGGCTGCAACACCAGCACCAAACCGGAAAAGCCCAGCACCAGGTAACTGAATACCTGCCACTGGCTCGCATCCGGCCAGCCGAGATGCACCGCAAAGAACATCCCGCACGCATACATCGACATGAGCAGCAACTGCCCACGAATGTCGCGCCATAGACTGGCAAGGCCTTCAGCCTGAACCAGCACCAAAGCCTGAAACATCACGCACGCCGCGGAAAACGCCACCAGCAGCACCGTCAGCATGCCGGCGATTTCATCGATGAGCAGCGGTGCCAGGCCGACTCGACCCAGCACCGGCAGCAAACCAATGTGCAACAACCAGATGCCGCCCACCCATAACATCTGGGTGAGCTGCCAGATCATGGCGCCGGCTCGCAGCGGGCGCCTTCGTTCAGATGTGACGGACTTCGACAATCTCATACTCGATGACACCACCCGGCGTCTTCACCGCAACCACATCACCCTCTTCCTTGGCAATCAAGGCGCGAGCAATGGGTGAACCGACGGAAATCTTGCCGAGCTTGATGTCTGCCTCGTCCTCGCCAACGATCTGGTAGGTCACGCTTTCATCGGTCTCGACGTTAGCGATCTCCACCGTGGTGCCAAAAATGACCTTGCCGGTGTGCGGAATCGTCGTGACATCGATGATCACCGCATTCTGCATGCGGCCTTCAATGTCACGGACACGCGCCTCGACCATCCCCTGCTCCTCTCGGGCAGCGTGGTATTCGGCGTTTTCCTTCAGGTCGCCCAGCTCACGCGCTTCACCGATAGCCTGGCTCAAGCGCGGGCGCTCGACCTTGGTCAGGAAAGCGTGTTCTTCTTCCAGGGCCTTCGCGCCCTGAACAGTCATCGGGTACTTGGTTATGCTCATGCCTTCAATCCTGCATGTAGATCCTGCAAGCGACGCACGGTCTTCTCGGGACCGAACTTGAGCGCTTCGCAGATCGCTTCGCCCGCAGCAATGGTCGTGGTGCAGTAGATCTTGTGCTGCAGCGCATTGCGACGAATGGAATAGGAATCGGCGATCGATTGACGACCTTCGGTGGTGTTGATGATCAGCGTGACTTCGTCATTCTTGATCATATCGACCACGTGCGGACGGCCCTCGGTCACCTTGTTCACGCGGCGCACTTTCAGGCCCGCCGCTTCGATCAGCTTGGCAGTACCGGCAGTGGCGACCACTTCGAAGCCCAAGTTGATCAGATCACGGGCTACGCCTGCAACCAGTGGCTTGTCGTCATCACGCACACTGATGAACGCCGTGCCGCCAGTCGGCAACACTTCGCTGGCGCCCATCTGGGCCTTGGCGAAGGCTTCACCGAAGGTATCGCCCACGCCCATCACTTCACCGGTGGACTTCATCTCTGGGCCGAGGATCGGGTCCACGCCAGGGAACTTGGCGAACGGGAACACCGCCTCTTTCACACTGTAGAAGTTCGGGATGATTTCCTTGGTGAAGTTCAGCTCTTTCAGGGTTTTGCCAGCCATGACGCGCGCCGCGATCATCGCCAGGGAAACACCGATGCACTTGGAAACGAACGGCACGGTACGGGAAGCGCGTGGGTTGACTTCGATGACGTAGATATCTTCGCCTTGCAAGGCCAGTTGCACGTTCATCAGGCCGATAACGCCCAGTTCCAGGGCCATTTTCTTGACCTGCTCGCGCATCTCGTCCTGGATGTGCGCTGGCAGCGAGTACGGCGGCAGCGAGCAAGCGGAGTCACCGGAGTGAACACCGGCCTGCTCGATGTGCTGCATGATCGCGCCAATCACCACGTCCTTGCCGTCGCTGACCGCATCCACGTCCATTTCGATGGCGCAGTTGAGGAAGTGGTCCAACAGCACCGGGCTGTCGTTGGACACCTGGACCGCTTCGCGCAGGTAACGCTTGAGTTCGTCTTCCTGGTAGACGATTTCCATCGCACGACCGCCCAGCACATAGGACGGACGCACCACCAGCGGATAACCGATCTTGGCGGCGGCACGAATCGCTTCGTCTTCGCTGCGCACGGTGGCGTTTGGCGGCTGGCGCAGGTTCAGGCGCTCGACCATCTGCTGGAAGCGCTCACGGTCTTCGGCGCGGTCGATGGCATCCGGGCTGGTACCGATGATCGGCACGCCGGCGGCTTCAAGGGCGCGAGCCAGTTTCAAAGGAGTCTGGCCGCCGTACTGGACGATCACGCCTTTTGGCTTCTCGACGCGGACGATTTCCAGCACGTCTTCCAGGGTCACTGGCTCGAAGTACAGGCGATCGGAGGTGTCGTAGTCGGTGGACACGGTTTCCGGGTTGCAGTTGACCATGATGGTCTCGTAACCGTCGTCGCGCAGGGCCAGTGCCGCGTGTACGCAGCAGTAGTCGAACTCGATGCCCTGGCCGATCCGGTTAGGACCGCCACCCAGGATCATGATCTTGTCCCGGGTCGATGGCGCGGCTTCGCACTCTTCTTCGTACGTGGAGTACAGGTAGGCGGTGTCGGTGGCGAACTCGGCCGCGCAGGTGTCGACGCGCTTGTAGACCGGGAACACTTCCAGCTTGTGCCGATGAGCACGCAGGCTCTTCTCGGTCACACCCAGCAGCTTGGCAAGGCGCATGTCGGAGAAGCCTTTGCGCTTGAGGCGGAACATCGTGTCGCGGTTGATGCTGGACATGCCCAGGGTCTTGACCTTCTCTTCTTCCTTGATCAGATCTTCGATCTGGACCAGGAACCAAGGGTCGATCATGTTCATGCCGAAGATCTGCTCGACGGTCATGCCGGCGCGGAAGGCATCGGCCACGTACCAGATACGCTCGGCACCCGGTACGGTCAGCTCGCGCTTGAGCACGCTCATGCTTTCCGGGTCGTTCAGATCCAGCTTCGGATCGAGACCACAGACACCCACTTCCAGGCCGCGAAGGGCTTTCTGCAGGGATTCCTGGAAGGTCCGGCCGATGGCCATGACTTCACCGACCGACTTCATCTGGGTGGTCAGGCGGGCATCGGCCTTGGCGAACTTCTCGAAGGCGAAGCGTGGCAGCTTGGTGACAACGTAGTCGATGGACGGTTCGAAGGACGCCGGGGTCTTGCCGCCGGTGATGTCGTTCGACAGTTCGTCCAGGGTGTAGCCCACGGCCAGCTTGGCGGCGACCTTGGCGATCGGGAAACCGGTGGCCTTGGAGGCCAGGGCCGACGAACGGGATACCCGCGGGTTCATCTCGATGACCACCATGCGCCCGGTGTTCGGGCAGATGCCGAACTGGACGTTGGAGCCGCCGGTTTCCACGCCGATCTCACGCAGTACCGCCAGGGAGGCGTTACGCAGGATCTGGTATTCCTTGTCGGTCAGGGTCTGGGCCGGTGCAACGGTGATCGAGTCACCGGTGTGCACGCCCATCGGGTCGAAGTTCTCGATGGAGCAGACGATGATGCAGTTGTCCTTTTTGTCGCGGACAACTTCCATTTCGTATTCTTTCCAGCCGATCAGGGACTCGTCGATCAGCAGTTCCTTGGTCGGCGACAAGTCGAGACCACGGGCGCAGATTTCTTCGAATTCTTCACGGTTGTAGGCGATGCCACCACCGGTGCCGCCCATGGTGAAGGACGGACGGATGATGCACGGGAAGCCAAGGCGCTCCAGGACGGCGTTGGCCTCTTCCATGCTGTGGGCGATGCCCGAGCGTGGGCAGTCCAGGCCGATGGACTTCATCGCCTTGTCGAAGCGCGAACGGTCTTCGGCCTTGTCGATGGTGTCGGCATTGGCGCCGATCATTTCCACACCGAATTTTTCCAGGACGCCTTCGCGCTCCAGGTCCAGTGCGCAGTTCAGCGCGGTCTGGCCGCCCATGGTCGGCAGCAGCGCGTCCGGGCGCTCCTTCTCGATGATCTTGGCGACGGTCTGCCACTTGATCGGCTCGATGTAGGTGGCGTCGGCCATGGCCGGGTCGGTCATGATGGTGGCCGGGTTGGAGTTCACCAGGATGACGCGGTAGCCCTCTTCGCGCAGGGCTTTACAGGCCTGGGCGCCGGAGTAGTCGAATTCGCAAGCCTGGCCGATCACGATCGGGCCAGCGCCGAGAATCAGGATGCTTTTTATGTCTGTACGTTTTGGCATGGGTTTGTCACTCAAATCCGCAGGTCAGTCGGCTAGGCCGTCGAACAATCTTTGAAGCGCCCGAGGGGGCCACCGCGTTCGGGGCCGCCCTCGGGCTTCGCGCGGTCAGCGTCGCTTGGCCATCTCGTTGATGAAGCGATCGAACAGCGGCGCCACATCGTTCGGGCCCGGGCTCGCTTCAGGGTGGCCCTGGAAGCTGAACGCGCTCTTGTCGGTACGCTCGATACCTTGCAGCGTGCCGTCGAACAGCGATTTGTGAATCGCGCGAACGTTGGCCGGCAGGGTCGCTTCATCCACGGCAAAACCGTGGTTCTGGCTGGTAATCATCACTACGCCGGTGTCCAGGTCCTGGACCGGGTGGTTCGCACCGTGGTGGCCGTGGCCCATTTTCAGGGTCTTGGCGCCCGAAGCGAGGGCCAGCAACTGGTGACCGAGGCAGATACCGAATACCGGGATCTCGGTTTCCAGCACGTCCTTGATCGCCTGGATCGCGTAGTCGCAAGGCTCCGGGTCACCCGGGCCGTTGGACAGGAACACGCCGTCGGGCTTGAGGGCCAGGACGTCGGCGGCCGGGGTTTGCGCCGGTACCACGGTGACGCGGCAGCCACGCTCGACCAGCATGCGCAGGATATTCAGCTTGACGCCGTAGTCGTACGCCACCACGTGGTACGGCAGCTCGGAAGCCTCGATCGTCGCGTGACTGTCGGTCTTCAGGTCCCAGACCGTGGAGCGCCATTCGTATTGTTTCTGGGTGCTGACGACTTTCGCCAGGTCCATGCCCTTGAGGCCAGGGAAACCCTGGGCAGCGGCGATGGCGGCTTCTTCGGAAATGTTGTCGCCGGCCATGATGCAGCCGTTCTGCGCGCCTTTTTCCCGAAGGATGCGGGTCAGGCGGCGGGTGTCGATACCGGCGATCGCCACGACGTTGTTGGCTTTCAGGTAGTCGGACAGGGACATCGTGTTACGCCAGTTGCTCGCTACCAGCGGCAAGTCACGGATGACCAGGCCGGCGGACCAGACACGATCGGACTCGGCGTCTTCCGGCGTGGTGCCGGTGTTGCCGATGTGCGGGTAAGTCAGGGTAACGATTTGCTGGGCGTAGGAAGGATCGGTAAGAATTTCCTGATAGCCGGTCATTGCGGTGTTAAACACCACCTCACCAACGGTCTGACCGTCGGCTCCAATGGCTTCGCCGCGAAAAATGCTGCCATCAGCAAGGGCGAGTATGGCTGGCTTAGTCAAGAAGACCTCCCGTAAATAAAGCCTGAAAGGGCGATCGCAGGTTGTAAAAAAGCGGAGTGACGTATGGACACGTCACCCCGCTTGTTCACTGAATTATTCTGCGCGCTTTTAGTGGACACACTAAAGCTGTAGCTTACAGAAAAAGGCTTTTTTGGTCCACCGCTAATGAGCCTTAAAGGCAGGGGAATGCGACAGGTCGTCGCGAAGCGGTGTAAAACGGGGCTCAGTATAACCTGAACCCCGCCCTTAATGGCATCAACGCAGGTCGAGAACGTCCTGCATGTCGTACAAACCAGGCTCGCGACCATCCAGCCACAGCGCGGCACGTACCGCGCCCTTGGCGAAGGTCATCCGGCTCGACGCCTTGTGGGTGATCTCCAGTCGCTCGCCTTCAGTGGCGAACAGCACGGTGTGGTCGCCCACCACATCGCCACCACGCACCGTGGCGAAACCGATGGTGTCACGCTCACGGGCACCGGTGTGCCCTTCACGCCCATACACGGCGACCTTCTGCAGATCACGCCCCAGCGCATCGGCAATCACTTCACCCATGCGCAAGGCTGTCCCCGACGGCGCGTCGATCTTGTGCCGGTGATGAGCCTCGATGATTTCGATATCGGCATCGTCACCCAACACCCGGGCCGTCAGATCCAGCAGTTTGAGCGACAGGTTCACGCCCACGCTGAAGTTCGCCGCGAAGACGATCGGGATGTCCTTGCCGGCATCGACCAACAATTGCTTCTGCGTCGCATCCAGCCCGGTCGTGCCGATCACCATGGCCTTGCCATGCTTGCGGCAGATCGCCAGGTTTTTCAGCATCACCTCCGGCAGGGTGAAGTCGATGAGCACGTCGAACTCGTCGAGCACCTTCTCCAGGCCGCCGGACATCGGCACGCCGATACGTCCCAACGAGGCCAGCTCGCCAGCATCGGCGCCCACCAGCGTACTGTCGGGCCGAACGATGGCCGCCGTCAGGCCGGAGAGCGGCGAGCGCTGCTGCACCGCCTCGACCAGCGCCTTGCCCATGCGCCCCGCAGCGCCCATCACAGCTATACGTCGCATGCGAACTCCTTACAGGTCGCCGAAGAAGCGCTTCACGCCTTCGAACCAACCGGTGGTTTTCGGTGAGTGGCTGTTGTCATCGGCCAGGGAGTTGCGGAACTCTTCCAACAGTTCACGCTGACGACGCCCCAGGTTGACCGGCGTTTCCACCGCTACGCGACACATCAGGTCGCCTGCACCACCGCCACGCACTGGCGCGACGCCTTTGCCACGGATCCGGAACTGCTTGCCGGTCTGCGTGCCCTCGGGAATTTTCAGCTTGACGCGACCGTCGAGGGTCGGGATTTCAAGCTCGCCACCCAAGGCCGCATCGACGAAGCTGATCGGCACCTCGCAGAACAAATGCTTGCCGTCACGCTGGAAAATCGCGTGTTCGCGGACGTTGATAACCACGTACAAGTCGCCAGTCGGGCCACCCTGGGCACCCGCCTCGCCTTCGCCGGACAGGCGAATGCGATCACCGGTGTCGACACCGGCCGGCACCTTGACCGACAGCGTCTTGTACTCTTCGACACGCCCTTCGCCATGGCAGGAGTCGCACGGATCGGAAATGATCTTGCCTTGGCCATGGCAACGCGGGCAGGTCTGCTGGACCGAGAAGAAGCCCTGCTGCATGCGAACCTGGCCAATGCCGCCGCAGGTCGGGCAGGTCACGGGCGAGGAGCCCTTCTTGGCACCCGAGCCATCACACGGCTTGCAGTTGACCAGTGTCGGCACGCGGATATTGACGGTGGTACCGCGCACCGCTTCTTCCAGATTCAGCTCCAGCGTGTAGCGCAGGTCACTGCCACGCTGGGCGCCACCACGGGCACCGCCGCGACCGCCGCCGAAGAAATCGCTGAACACATCACCGAAAATATCGGAGAAGTTCTGGCCGCCGAAACCGGCACCGCCGCCACCCATGCTCGGGTCGACACCGGCATGCCCGTACTGGTCGTAGGCCGCGCGCTTACTGGAATCGGACAGGACTTCGTAAGCCTCGTTGGCTTCCTTGAACATCTCTTCCGACGCTTTGTCGCCGGGATTACGGTCCGGGTGGTGCTTCATCGCCAGGCGACGATAAGCCTTCTTCAGCTCCGCCTCGCTGGCTCCCCGCTCAACACCCAATACTTCGTAAAAATCACGCTTCGCCATTAGTCTTTGCACTCTTATAGGACGTCCGGCAAACCTCTCCTGAACCTTGCCAAACTCGTTGAGCCCCAATGCAGGCCCGGACCCAACTCACGTCAATTCAACGATCCTGGTTGTAAACTTTCAGCCAGGTACCCGGCCAAAACGCGGCGTCCATCGCCGGAAAGCAGGAGCATTCCCGAACACGCCGTCAGCACCCGAGCTTTGTCGCATGCTGTAAAAAATTCGTTGCCTCCAGACACGCCAACGCGGGAGCAAGCTCCCGCGCGGCGACATCCTACCAGCCACCGCACAAACGCAGTCAACCGGCCGACCAACAAGCGATTACTTGTGGTCTTTCACTTCTTCGAACTCGGCGTCGACGACGTCGTCGGCTTTCTCGGCCGATTCGCCCTGCGCAGCCGCGCCTTCGGCAGGCTGGGCCTGCTCGGCGTACATCTTCTGAGCCACAGGTGCGGAGACCTTCGACAGCTCTTCGATCTTCGCCTCGATGGCCGCCTTGTCGTCGCCTTTCACAGCGGCTTCCAGGGCAACCACGGCCGCTTCGATGGCGGTTTTCTCTTCCGCGGTCACTTTCTCGCCAGCATCGGCGATCATCTTGCGGGTCGAGTGCACCAGGGCATCGCCTTGGTTACGGGCGCTGGCCAGCTCTTCGAACTTGCGGTCTTCCTCGGCGTTGACTTCAGCGTCGCGAACCATCTGCTGAATTTCTTCCTCGGACAGGCCGGAGTTGGCCTTGATCACGATCGACTGGGTCTTGCCGGTGGCCTTGTCTTTCGCACCAACGTGCAGGATGCCGTTGGCGTCGATGTCGAAGGTCACTTCGATTTGCGGCACGCCACGTGGTGCTGGCGGGATCTCGGCCAGGTCGAACTTGCCCAGGGACTTGTTCTGGGCAGCTTGCTTGCGCTCACCTTGCAGCACGTGGATGGTCACGGCGCCCTGGTTGTCGTCGGCCGTCGAGAACACTTGGGATTTCTTGGTAGGAATCGTGGTGTTTTTCTCGATCAGCGCGGTCATCACGCCACCCATGGTTTCGATACCCAGGGTCAGCGGGCTGACGTCGAGCAGCAGAACGTCCTTCACGTCACCGGCCAGAACGGCGCCCTGGATGGCAGCACCCATGGCAACGGCTTCGTCCGGGTTCACGTCCTTACGGGCTTCTTTGCCGAAGAAGTCGGTCACCAGCTTCTGGACCAGCGGCATACGGGTCTGGCCGCCCACCAGGATCACGTCGTTGATCGAGCCAACGTCGATACCGGCGTCTTTCATGGCAATGCGGCAAGGTTCGATGGTGCGCTGAACCAAGTCTTCCACCAGCGCTTCGAGCTTGGCGCGGGAGATTTTTACGTTCAGGTGCTTAGGACCGGTGGCGTCTGCGGTGATGTACGGCAGGTTCACGTCGGTCGACTGGCTCGAGGACAGTTCGATCTTGGCTTTTTCAGCGGCTTCTTTCAGGCGCTGCATCGCCAGCGGGTCACCCTTGAGGTTCATGCCGCTTTCTTTCTTGAACTCGTCGACGAGGTAGTCGATCAGGCGGATGTCGAAGTCCTCACCACCGAGGAACGTGTCACCGTTGGTTGCCAGTACTTCGAACTGGTGCTCGCCGTCGACTTCAGCGATTTCGATCACGGAAACGTCGAAGGTACCGCCACCCAGGTCGTAAACGATCACGGTGTGATCGCCCTTGGCCTTGTCCATGCCGTAGGCCAGAGCGGCCGCGGTCGGTTCGTTGATGATACGTTTTACGTCCAGGCCCGCGATGCGACCGGCGTCTTTGGTCGCCTGGCGCTGGCTGTCGTTGAAATAAGCAGGAACCGTGATGACCGCCTCGGTCACCGCTTCGCCGAGGTAGTCTTCGGCGGTTTTCTTCATTTTCTTGAGGATCTCGGCCGAGATCTGTGGCGGCGCCATTTTCTGGCCGTTCACTTCAACCCAGGCGTCGCCATTGTCAGCCTTGGCGATTTTGTAAGGCACCATCTTGATGTCTTTCTGAACGACTTCTTCGTCGAACTTGCGACCGATCAGACGCTTCACCGCGTACAGGGTGTTATGCGGATTGGTCACTGCCTGACGCTTGGCCGACTGGCCAACCAGAATCTCGCCATCATTGGCGTACGCAATGATCGACGGCGTGGTGCGCGCGCCTTCAGCGTTTTCAATAACTTTGGCCTTGCCGTTTTCCAGCACGGAGACGCACGAGTTGGTGGTCCCCAGGTCGATGCCGATAATCTTGCCCATGTTAACTCTCCCGGAACTTGGATTTTGTTGCCGCAGCAGTGGTGGCTAACTGCGGTAGCACTTAAACGCTTGACTTATAGATGGGGCCGCTGCGCCCGATTTCAAGCCTGCTCATCAATAGAAGGCGAAACCGGTGCCGGCGCCTTGCTGACCACGACCATGGCCGGACGCAGCAGGCGGCCGTTGAGCAGGTAGCCTTTCTGGAAAACCTTCAGGACGCTGTTTGGCTCGACGTCAGCACTTTCCTGCATCGCCATGGCCTGGTGATGCTCGGCGTTGAAGGGCTCGCCATGGGGATCCAGGGCTTCGAGCTGATAGCGCTTGAGGGTGTCCTGGAACATTTTCAGGGTCAGCTCGATGCCTTCGCGCATCGGACGGATGTTTTCGTCATCCGGATTGGACAGCTCCAGGCCGCGCTCCAGGCTGTCGATGATCGGCAGCAGGTCGCCGGCGAAACGCTCCAGGGCGAATTTATGGGCCTTTTCTACATCTTGCTCGGCGCGACGGCGGACATTCTGCAGGTCGGCGGCTACACGCAACGCCTGGTCCTGCGCACCGGCCAGTTGCTCCTCGAGCACTTGTACACGTGCCGACAGGTCTTCACCGGAATCCTGGGAAGCCTGATTGGCGTCTAGATTTTGCGTGTCCTGCGTCTGTTCGTCAGCCATAGAGATTTCTCCTTTCAACTTCGTCCGCGAGCTCGACTCGCGCTTCTGCCCCGGTATATGGGGCCGGGTTTTCCAGCTTCAAGGGTCATCTGACGAATTAACCTTACAAAAAGCAGCCGCATAATCATTCCGTGCCGCGCTAAGAAAATCATTTTCCCAAGCAAATCGAGCTAAGCGCGGGCATTGTCAGGCCGAAACAAAACACTGTATAAATAACCAGACCTAAAGCCTGGGAGCGGCCTTATGCTGGTGCACCTGTCCGTACACAACTACGCCATTGTCGAACACCTCGACCTCGAACTCGATCGAGGCATGAGCGTGATCACCGGTGAAACCGGCGCGGGCAAATCGATCATGCTCGACGCCCTGGGCCTGACCCTGGGCGACCGCGCCGACAGTGGCGTGGTGCGCCCCGGAGCGGACAAGGCCGACATCCTGGCGACCTTCGACCTGGTCGATATCCCCGAGGCCAGCGCCTGGCTGGCCGAACGCGACCTGGACACCGATGGCCTGTGCATCCTGCGCCGGGTCATCACCGCCGAAGGCCGCTCCCGAGGCTACATCAACGGCACGCCCTGCCCGCTGGGCGACCTCAAGGCCCTCGGCGAGTTGCTGATCGACATCCACAGTCAGCACGAACATCAATCCCTGCTCAAGACCGACACCCATCGTCGCCTGCTGGATGAATACGCCGGCGCTACCGACCTGGCCCGGCAAGTCCAACTGGCCGCCCAGCGTTGGCGCCAGACCCGGCAGGAACTGGATCGCCTCTCCAATTCCGGCGACGAACAGCGCGCCCGTCACCAGCTATTGAGCTACCAGCTCGAAGAACTGGAGAACCTGGCCCTGGGTGAAAATGAACTGGAAGAACTGGAGCAGGAACACAAGAACCTGACCAACGCCGAAACCCTGCTGGGCATCTGCCGCCAGGTGGTCGAGCAATGCAGCGAGAGCGATTCGGGCAACGTGCTCAATGCGCTGACAGGGAGCCTGAACCGGTTGTCCAGCGTGAACAATTCGGTGGGCGCCCTGAGCGAAGCGACCAACCTGCTGACGAGCGCGCAGATCCAGGTCGAGGAAGCCGTTGGGGAACTGAATCGCTTCCTCGATCATTTCGACGCCGACCCGGCACGCCTGCAATACCTGGAAGAGCGCCTGGACACTATCTATACACTGGCGCGCAAACACCGCATCCAGCCGACCGAGGTTGCCGAACTCCAACAGCGGTTGCTGGAAGAACTCGAGACCCTGAACGCCAACGACGAGTCCATCGAGCGCCTCGGGGACGAATTGGCTTCTTATGCCCGTCATTATCAGGAAAAGGCCAAAGAGCTCAGCGAGCTGCGACGCCAAGCCGCGACAGGGCTGGCCAGTGCCGTAGAGCAGGAAATCCAACGCCTGGGCATGCCCGGTGGACGCTTCACCATCGAATTGCGCCCCAACGCCGGCGACGAACTCCAACCCAATGGGCTGGAACAGGTGGAATTGCTGGTCAGCGCCAACCCCGGGCAACCACTCAAGGGCCTGGCCAAAGTCGCCTCCGGCGGTGAATTGTCACGAATCAGCCTGGCCATCCAGGTCATCACCGCGCAGACCTCCCGCGTACCGACACTAGTGTTCGACGAAGTGGACGTGGGCATCGGTGGCCCGACAGCGGAAATTGTCGGCCAATTGCTCCGCCGACTGGGCGAGCGTGGCCAGGTGTTGACCGTCACTCACCTGCCCCAGGTCGCCGCCCAAGGGCACCAGCATTTATTTGTACACAAGGTGCGTGGCGAGGACGCGACTCGCACCGCCGTGTCGAAGCTCAACAAAAACGAGCGTGTAGAAGAAGTGGCACGAATGCTGGGCGGGATCGACCTCACCAAGGAATCCCTGGCCCACGCGAAAAAAATGGTCGTTACCGCGAAAAACTGAGAACGGCAGAAAGCACGAAGGCGACCCTGGGGTCGCCTTCGTTCGTTTCGCGAACCTTAAGTCCGCGCGACATGCTTACTTTTTCTTGCGTACGTACAGCACAAGATTGTGATCAACCATCTCGAAGCCATACTTGTCGACGATTGCTTTCTGCAGCCGCTCGATTTCTTCGTCGAAGAATTCGATGACTTCACTGGTCTCGACGTTGACCATATGGTCGTGATGCTTGCCGTCGTCCAGTTCGAAGACCGCATGGCCTCCGTCGAAGTTGTGTCGCACCACAAGGCCAGCTGCCTCGAACTGGGTCAGGACACGGTAAACCGTGGCCAGACCGACGTCCTCACCAGCCTCCATCAGCGCCTTGTAGACATCCTCGGCGCTCATGTGGCGTTGCTCGGCGGAATCGAGCATTTGTAGAATCTTGACCCGTGGCAGGGTCACTTTGAGGCCGGCTTTGCGTAGTTCGCTATTTTCAACCATGGTCAGCTTTCTCGCGATGCTGCTTCGCAGCTTCTCTTAATGCGGGTATGATCGGCGTTTACGTTGTCCCAGCCAAGATAGTGGAAGTCGCCCACCGATGCAAAACACCAAGCTCTTGCTAACCAGTTTCACCTTTGTGGGACTGCTCGCACTCGCCGGTTGTTCATTCCCCGGGGTTTACAAAATCGACATCCAGCAGGGCAATGTCGTCACGCAGGACATGATAGACCAGTTACGCCCGGGAATGACCCGCCGGCAAGTACGGTTTATCATGGGTAACCCTCTGCTGACCGACACGTTCCATGCCGATCGCTGGGATTATCTGTACAGCTTGCAGCCAGGCGGCGGTGAGCGCCAGCAGGAACGCATCAGCGTCATCTTCAGCCCTGACGACCAACTTGTCAGCCTGTCGGGCGATTTCATGCCTGGTGTGAGCCGCGACGAGGCCATCATGGGCAAGGACAGCGGCACCACCGTGACCGACCCGGCCCAGAATACCGAACAGCCGAAACCGGAAAAACCGGTCAAGCCAGGTTCGTTGCTGGACCAGATCCAGAAGGACGTGGACAACGTCGAGACCGTACCGGTCCCGACTCCGGAGCCTCTGGATACGTCGCCGCAATAAATCGCGACAAGAAAAAAACCCGGCATGCCGGGTTTTTTCTTGCCTGCGATTCCGGCCAGGTTATTGCTCCGATTGTCGCGCCTGGGCAGCCTTGGCCGCGCGCAGGCGGCGAATTTCCTTCGGATCAGCCAATAAAGGTCGATAAATTTCCAATCGATCGGCCGCTTGCACCACTTGGCTATCCGGATCGGCAACCACCTTGCCAAAAATCCCCACCGGGCAAGTTGCCAGGTCCAGCTCCGGGAATACGTCGGCAATCCCCGACGCCACCAGCGCTGCGCGAACACTGGTGCCTTCCTGCACCCTGCAGGTGCGCAAGACCTGGCGATCCGCCGAGGCGTACACCACTTCTATCTCGATCAACGCTTGAGCTCTGCGTTCTGCTTGGCGCGCTGACAGAACGCATCGACCAGGGTATTGGCGGCCTGGTTGAACAGCGGTCCCAATGTCGCTCGCACCAACGGACCGGCGTAGTCAAATGAAAGGTCCAGGCTGATCTTGCAGGCTTTCTCGCCAAGCGGCTTGAACACCCATACACCATGGAGCTGGTTGAATGGCCCTTCTTCAAGGTTCATTTCGATGGACTGGCCAGGCACCAAGGTATTTCGAGTAACAAAATGCTGGCTCAGGCCGCCCTTGGCGACGTTGAGGCTGGCGCGCATATGGGTTTCGGAGCTCTCGAGCACCTCGGCTGACGAGCACCAAGGCAGGAATTCCGGATAACTCGCCACATCATTGACCAAGTCGTAAAGCGCCTGCGCCGGGTAGGGCAGCAAGGCCGAGCGTTGAATATGTGTCGTCATGTAAGCGTCACTTCCACAGCTGGGCGGCAAACACTACGAGAATGCCAATGGGCGCCACATAGCGCATCAAGAACAGGCTCAAGGCGAACAATACAGGACTGCGCAGCGACAACTCATCACGCACGGCTTCACGCCCCATGATCCACCCTGCAAACACCACGAAACACAGACCTCCCAGTGGAAGCATGATCCGAGATGTGAAGAAATCAATCACGCCAAAGAAATCCAGCCCTCCGGTTGCTCCCCACTGGTAGAGATGGAACAGCCCGTCTTCGTTCACGAAAAACTTCGCCTGCTTCCATATATTGAAGGAAAACACCGTGCCCAAGCCCACGAACCAGCAAGTGAAAGCCAGCCAGAACGTGACCCAGGCGCGACTCAAGCGGGTGCGCTCGACCAGATAGGCCACCATGGGTTCAAGCAGAGAGATGGCCGAACTCCAGGCGGCAATCGCCACCAGGACAAAAAACACCACGCCCATGACTTGGCCGAACGCCATGCTACCGAAAGCAAATGGCAGGCTGACGAACATCAGCCCCGGCCCTTCGCTGGGGTTCAGGCCGGCGGCAAACACAATCGGAAACAATGCCACGCCCGCCAGCAGCGACACGAAGGTATCCAGCAGCGCAACACCGACAACAGTCCTGGTCAGCGACGCATTTTTCGGCATGTAGGCGCCGTAGATCATGATCGAACCGACCCCGACACTGAGGGAAAAGAACGCGTGCCCCATGGCCGGTAGCAGGCCATCCATGACTTTTTCCGGCTTGAAGTCGAACATGAAATGCACGCCTTCCATGAAGTGTCCGGTCGTCATGCTGTAGCCCAGCAGGACCAGGATCATCACGAAAAGCAAGGGCATCATGATCCGCAGGCTGCGCTCAAGCCCTGCCACCACGCCCCGGGCTATCACCACGGCGGAAAGCACCATGAAAAGCGTGTGCCAAAGCGTGAGTCTCCAAGGGTCGGCGATCACATTGCCGAAGTAAGCGCCGACCTGATCAGGCGTCGCCCCCTGGAAATCGCCTCGCCCCATGTCGATGATGTAGTCCAGCGACCAGCCACCGACCACGCTGTAGAAGGACAAGATCAACAGTGCCGTGATCATCCCGGCGAACGCACCCCAGGACCACTTCGGCGAGTGTCCTGCCTCCACGGCCAACACCTTCAGCGCGTTGGCCGGGCTTTGCCGGGCGCGACGGCCGATCAGTGTCTCCGCCAGCATGACCGGCGCGCCGATCAGGGCGATGCAGGCCAGGAACATCAATACGAAGGCACCGCCACCGTAGACGCCGACCATGTATGGAAACTTCCAGATACTACCCAGCCCCACGGCGGAACCGGTCGCCGCGAATATGAAGACCCAGCGGCTAGCCCAACTGCCGTGGACAGAAACCTTGTCTGTCGACATCGTGATCACGCCCAAGCGTTCAAAAAAGAGGCCGCATTGTCCGGGATTCACTCAACGTGCTCAAGCACGCAGCTTCACCGTAGCCGACACGCACGCAACTGCCTATAATGCCGCCCCTATGGCTAAACAGAAGAAACACCCCACAGGGACCATCGCGCAAAACAAAAAGGCGCGACACGATTACTTCATCGAACAACGTTTCGAGGCTGGCATGGTCCTGGCCGGCTGGGAAGTAAAGAGCTTGCGTGCCGGCAAGGCGCAACTGGTCGACAGTTATGTCTTGCTCAAGGACGGCGAAGCATGGCTGCTGGGCAGTCATATCACGCCGCTGACCACCGCCAGCACCCATGTCATCGCCGATCCCGTGCGTTCGCGCAAGCTGCTGCTCAACAAGCGCGAGCTGGAAAAGCTCTTCGCCTCCGTGCAGCAGAAGGGCTACACCTGCGTCTGCACGTCGTTGTACTGGAGCAAGCACTTGATCAAGTGCGAAATTGCCTTGGGCAAGGGCAAGAAGGAGTACGACAAGCGCGATACCGAGCGCGAACGCGATGCCGGCCGCGAGCTGCAGCGCGCGGTGCGCAACAAGGGCAAGGAAGACTGATTCTTTCGTCCTTGAGACCGCTTTCGCGAGCAAGCCCGCTCCCACACCAGATCCCGGCAATACACAGATCCTGTGTTCACTGAAGATCCACTGTGGGAGCCGAGCTTGCTCGCGATGACGGTGGCACATGCGACAGTGATGTGTCAGACAGACCGCTTTCGCGAGCAGGCTCGCTCCCACAGGGGGCCACCGGCGCGATTACATCCCTTTACGCCGCTCCGCCCGCGCCACGCGCTGTACTTCCTGACGCACCTCTTCCAAGACTTCCTGCACATACAAGATATGTCGGCTGGAAACTTCCCGCGCCTGTTCGGCATGCCCATCCATAATGGCCTGGTACAACTCCCGATGCTGGCTGATCAGCATGTCGCGGGTCTCGCTGCGCTGCTTGTACATGCCGCCGATATTGGTGACGACGTTGCGCTTGAGCAGGTCGAACAAGCCACGAATGGTGTGCAGCAGTACCGCATTATGACTGGCCTCGGCGATCGCCAGATGGAATCGGGCATCCGCCGCGCCCTCCTCCGCCCGACTGACCTCGTCGTGGCGCGAGTAACAATCCTGCAGTTCGTCGAACGCCGCCGTCAGCCGCTCGCGATCCACCTCCGTGGCCCGCAGTGCCGCGTAATAAGCGCAGGAAGCCTCCAGCGTGTGACGGAACTCCAGCAAATCGCGCTGTGCTTCGGGGTTGCTTTCCAACAGTTGCAGCAGCGGATCACTGAACGTCGAGCCCAGCGACTCCACCACATAGTTGCCGCCGCCCTGGCGACTGATCAACAAACCTTTGGCCGTCAGCTTCTGGATCGCTTCACGCAACGAGGGGCGTGACACACCGAACTGCTCGGCCAGGGTCCGCTCGGCGGGCAGCCGCTCACCCGACTTCAGCGTGCCCTCAAGGATCATGCCTTCAAGCCGCTCGACAATATCGTCAGACAAACGGCGCTGACGAATCTGATCAAACCCCATAACTCAATTCTCCACGATCCCGACGGCTCGCCGGGCTCTCTATTCTGGCCCATCCGGGCCGTGCTCACACCCACCAAAAGCCGTTTGTTCGAACGGATCAGATGCCTTCTGCACCGCTTATTCGACGAAAGTTTCAGGGCGGCAAATTGACACACGACAACCAAGGCTTTTACCCTAGCCGACAGCGCTTGTAAATTGGTAATACCAATTATCCAAATCGCTGATCAGTGCCTGACCAACAACAATTAGGGGCCCACCCATCATGCAAACCTGGCAACAGCTCTACAGCCCGCTCGGCAGCCTCGGCTTGTCCGCACTCGCGGCCGTTATTCCCATCGTATTTTTCTTCCTGGCCCTGGCGGTGTTTCGCCTCAAGGGGCATGTGGCCGGCAGCATCACCTTGGCCCTGGCGATTGCGGTGGCGATCTTTGCGTTCAACATGCCCGCAGACATGGCCTTCGCCGCCGCCGGCTATGGCTTTGCCTATGGCCTGTGGCCCATTGCCTGGATCATCGTCGCCGCGGTGTTTCTGTACAAACTGACCGTCAAGAGCGGCCAGTTCGAAGTGATTCGCAGCTCGGTGCTGTCGATTACCGATGACCAACGCCTGCAAGTGCTGTTGATCGGTTTCTGCTTCGGCGCATTCCTGGAAGGTGCCGCGGGCTTCGGCGCACCGGTGGCGATCACTGCCGCCCTGCTGGTCGGCCTGGGCTTCAACCCCCTGTACGCCGCGGGCCTGTGCCTGATCGCCAACACCGCCCCCGTGGCGTTCGGCGCGCTGGGCATTCCGATCATCGTGGCCGGCCAGGTCACCGGGATCGACGCGTTCAAGATCGGCGCCATGACCGGTCGCCAATTGCCCTTGCTGTCGTTGTTCGTGCCGTTCTGGCTGGTGTTCATGATGGACGGCCTGCGCGGCGTGCGGGAAACCTGGCCAGCAGCGCTGGTAGCCGGCTTGAGCTTTGCCATCACCCAATACTTCACGTCCAACTTCATCGGCCCGGAGCTGCCAGACATCACCTCCGCCCTGGCCAGCCTGATTTCCCTGACGCTGTTCCTGAAAATCTGGCAGCCCAAGCGCACCGCCGGCGCCCAGATTGCCGGCACCACCTCCAGCGCAACGGTCACCGCCAACGCCGGCGGTTTCGGCCAACCGCGCAGCACCGTGGCTTCGCCTTACAGCCTTGGGGAAATCATCAAGGCGTGGTCGCCGTTCCTGATCCTGACCGTGTTGGTAACGATCTGGACCCTCAAACCGTTCAAGGCCATGTTCGCCGCGGGCGGCTCGATGTACGGTTGGGTGTTCAACTTCGCCATTCCGCACCTGGACCAGATGGTGATCAAGGTCGCGCCCATCGTGATCAACCCCACCGCCATCCCGGCCGTGTTCAAGCTGGATCCGATTTCTGCCACCGGCACGGCGATTTTCTTCTCCGCACTGATCTCGATGCTGGTACTGAAGATCAACCTCAAAACTGGTCTTACCACTTTTAAAGAGACGCTTTTCGAGCTGCGCTGGCCGATCCTGTCCATCGGCATGGTGCTGGCGTTCGCCTTCGTCACCAACTATTCGGGCATGTCGTCGACCATGGCCCTGGTGCTGGCAGGCACGGGCGCGGCGTTCCCGTTCTTCTCGCCGTTCCTGGGTTGGCTGGGCGTGTTCCTGACCGGCTCCGATACCTCCTCCAACGCGCTGTTCAGCTCGCTGCAAGCCACCACCGCGCACCAGATCGGCGTCAGCGACACCTTGCTCGTCGCGGCCAACACCAGCGGCGGCGTGACCGGCAAGATGATTTCGCCACAATCGATCGCGGTGGCCTGCGCCGCGACCGGGCTGGTGGGCAAGGAATCGGATCTGTTCCGTTTCACCCTCAAACACAGCCTATTCTTTGCAACGATTGTCGGCTTGATCACGTTGGCCCAGGCCTACTGGTTTACCGGCATGCTGGTTCATTAAGTCCTACACGCAATACTGGAAAAACCGACGCCGAACCGTGATTCGGCGTCTGCTATTCACAACCGGGTCTGCAAGGCTGCTGAAAGATTTCCTGGCTATATTCAGCAGCCTCAGCGGACGGATAACCGGGACCACCCGGAGACACGCCTGATGAGCGAGCTTTTCTACAACGCCGTACCGAACGCGACCCGTGTCGCCCCGCCCTTGCCCGAGCCTCGGCAGTACCCCAGCGAGAAACCGCGCCGGGTCTATCTGTTCGGCACATGCGTGGTGGACCTGTTCTATCCCGAAGCCGGAATGGATGCGATTCACCTGCTGGAGCGCGAAGGGATCCGGGTGGACTACCCGCAGGGGCAAAGTTGCTGCGGCCAACCGGCCTACACCTCGGGCTATACCGAGCAGGCGCGGACCGTGGCCCGGGCGCAACTGGCCTTGTTTGCCGAAGACTATCCGGTGGTGGTGCCCTCGGGCTCCTGTGCCGGCATGTTGCGCGAGCATTATGCCGACCTGTTCAAGGACGAGCCGCAAACGCTCAAGCAGGTCCAGGCCTTGGCGGCCCGGACCTATGAACTGGCCGAGTTCCTGCTGTTTGTTTGCAAGGTGCAGCTGAACGACAACGGCGAGCCGGTGAAGGTCGCGCTGCATACGTCCTGCTCGGCACGGCGTGAAATGAATACCCACCTGCACGGCCGCGCGTTGTTGGCGCAGCTGCGCAATGTGGAGCGAGTCGAACACAGCCACGAAAGCGAATGCTGCGGCTTTGGTGGGACCTTTAGCGTTCGCATGCCGGATATTTCCGGTGCGATGGTGGCCGACAAGACCCGAGCGCTGAAGGAATCCGGCGCGCACCAGGTCGTCAGCGCTGACTGCGGCTGTTTGATGAACATCAACGGTGCGCTGGAAAAGCAGCAGGAGGCGTTACGCGGCCAGCACCTGGCGAGTTTCCTCCGCCAGCGCATCGGAGGTGTCGCATGAGCACGCCGACGCTGATTCCGACCGTTGAGGTGCAGGAAGATTTTCGTGCCCGAGCCCATAAGGCCCTGGACGACACGCAACTGCGAAACAACTTTCGCAGTGCGATGGATTCACTGATGACCAAGCGGGCAACGTCCTTCAGCGATGCCCACGAAAGAGAACACCTGCGAGTGCTGGGCAATGCCGTCCGCGCCCGTGCGTTATCCAAGCTGCCCGACCTGCTCGAGCAACTTGAAAGCAACCTGACCCGCAACGGTGTGAACGTGCACTGGGCGGAAACGGTGGACGAAGCCAACGGCATCGTCCTTTCGATCATCCGCGCTCACGAGGCGCGGCAAGTGATCAAGGGCAAATCGATGGTCAGCGAAGAGATGGAGATGAACCATTTCCTCGAGGCTCGGGACATTGAATGTCTCGAATCCGACATGGGGGAATACATCGTCCAACTCGACCACGAGAAGCCTTCACACATCATTATGCCGGCGATCCACAAGAATGCCGGTCAGGTCGCGTCCTTGTTCCACGACAAACTCGGCGTGGAGTACACCAAGGACGTTGACCAACTCATTCAGATCGGCCGCAGGGTCCTGCGGCAGAAGTTCTTCGAGGCCGACGTCGGCGTCTCCGGCGTCAACTTCGCCGTCGCCGAAACCGGCACGCTGCTGCTGGTGGAAAACGAAGGCAACGGGCGGATGTCCACCACCGTGCCACCGGTGCACATTGCCGTGACCGGCATCGAAAAGGTTGTCGAGAACCTGCGTGATGTCGTGCCGCTGCTCTCGCTGCTGACCCGCTCAGCCCTCGGCCAGCCCATCACGACCTACGTCAACATGATCTCCGGGCCACGTAAGGCCGAAGAACTGGACGGCCCCCAGGAAGTCCATCTGGTCCTGCTGGACAACGGTCGCAGCCAGGCATTTGCCGACAGTGAATTGCGCCAGACCCTGAACTGCATTCGCTGCGGCGCTTGTATGAATCATTGCCCGGTGTACACCCGAATCGGCGGCCATGCCTACGGTGAAGTTTACCCGGGGCCTATCGGAAAAATCATCACGCCGCACATGGTCGGCCTGGCCAAGGTGCCCGACCACCCGAGCGCCTCCTCGCTGTGCGGTGCCTGCGGTGAAGTGTGTCCGGTGAAAATTCCGATCCCGGCCTTGCTGCGGCGGCTGCGGGAAGAAAACGTCAAGGCGCCGGACAGCCCTAACCAAGTGATGCGCGGCCAGGGCAGCAAATACTCGCCCAAGGAACGGTTCATCTGGAATGCCTGGGCCTGGCTCAACAGCTCGCCGCGGCTGTACCGGCTGTTCGGCTTCCTCGCCACGCGCCTGCGCGCCCTGACGCCTCGAAACGTTGGCCCGTGGACCCAGAACCACAGCGCCCCCAAACCCGCCGCCCGCTCATTGCATGACCTGGCCCGTGAACACCTGAACCAGCAGGGAGACCGCCGATGAGCGCCAAGGAAAATATCCTCGCCAAGCTGCGTAAAAGCCTGACGGGCACCACGCCGGTTGCCGACAACTTCGATGTCGAGCTGGTGACGCAAACCTATCGCTATGCGCCCGAGGAACGTATCGCGCAATTGCGCAAGCTGATGGAGGCGGTGCACACCGAAATCCACCTGACCTCCGAAGAAGGCTGGCCGGCCCTGCTCGCGCAACTGCTGCGCGACCGTCAGTTGCCGAGCCTGCTCATCGCGCCGACGACCATGCACGGGAAAAAAATCACACAGTTCTGGGCGAACAATCCGGACCTGCCCACCCTCAAGGCCTACGACAGGCCGGTAGAGGAATGGAAAGCCGAACTGTTCAACGACACACCGGCCAGCCTCACAGGGACCCTCGGCGCCATTGCCGCCACCGGCAGTCTGATTCTCTGGCCGACGCGGGAAGAGCCGCGACTGATGAGCCTGGTGCCACCGGTGCATTTCGCCCTGCTCAAGGCCAGCGAGATCCGCGACAACTTCTATGAAGTGCAACAGGAATTCGAATGGGCCCAAGGCATGCCCACCAACGCCCTGCTGGTATCGGGCCCGTCGAAAACCGCCGACATCGAACAAGTCCTGGCCTACGGCGCCCATGGTCCGAAGGATCTGGTGGTTTTGATTCTGGAGGACCAATGACCCTTCCAGCCCCTTTCCTACACGACGTTGAACAACTGATCCCGCAGCAGCGACGTTTCGACGACCCGCTGTCGACCTTGGCCTTCGGCACCGACGCCAGTTTCTATCGGCTGATTCCGAAACTGGTGGTACGCGTCGAATCCGAAGATGAAGTGATTGCCCTGCTGAAACTGGCCCAACGGGACCAAGTCCCGGTCACGTTCCGCGCCGCCGGCACCAGCCTGTCCGGCCAAGCCATCAGCGACTCGGTACTGATTGTGCTGGGGGATAACTGGAACGGGCGCGAGATTCGCGAACAAGGGACGCAGATCCGTTTGCAGCCCGGCGTGATCGGCGCCCAGGCCAACGCCTGGCTGGCGCCGTTCGGGCGCAAGATCGGCCCGGATCCGGCGTCGATCAACGCCTGCAAAATCGGCGGCATCGTCGCCAACAACGCCAGCGGCATGTGCTGCGGCACGGCGCAGAACACCTATCACACCCTCGCCGGCATCCGCTTGGTCCTGGCCGATGGCACGCGCCTCGACACCGAAGACGACAGCAGCGTGGCGGCTTTTCGTACCAGCCATGGCGCACTGTTGGAGCGCCTGGCCACCCTTGGCCGCGAGACCCGCGCCAATACCGAGCTGGCAGCGCGAATCCGGCATAAATACCGTCTGAAAAATACCACCGGCCTGTCACTCAATGCCCTGGTGGATTTCGACGAGCCTGTGGATATCTTGAGCCACCTGCTGGTGGGCTCCGAAGGCACGCTTGGTTTCATCAGTGCGGTGACCTACAACACCGTCGTCGACCATCCGAACAAGGCTTCGGCCCTGATCGTATTCCCGGATGTGGAAACCTGTTGCAACGCCGTCACCGTACTGAAAAGCCAGCCGGTATCGGCCGTCGAACTGCTGGACCGCCGCAGCCTGCGCTCGGTGCAGGACAAACCGGGCATGCCGGATTTCGTACAGCATCTGTCGATCAATGCCTGCGCCTTGTTGATCGAATCCCGCGCGGCTTCTTCGTCATTACTACAAGAACAACTGGCCCGGATCATGGCCTCCCTGGCCGGTTTCCCTGTGGAAAAACAGGTCGACTTTACCGAAGACCCACGGGAAAACGCTCGGCTCTGGGCGATCCGCAAAGACACCTTCCCCGCCGTGGGCGCGGTCCGCAAAACCGGGACCACGGTCATCATCGAAGACGTGACCTTTCCAGTGGAACAACTGGCCATCGGCGTCAACCGTCTGATCGAACTGTTCGACAAACATCACTACGACGAAGCGATCCTTTTCGGACACGCGCTGGAAGGCAATCTGCACTTCGTCTTCACCCAAGGCTTCAACAGCGCCGAAGAAGTCGCACGCTACCAGGCGTTCATGGATGACGTGGCGCAGTTGGTGGCGGTGGAATTCGGCGGCTCGCTCAAAGCCGAACACGGCACCGGGCGCAACATGGCGCCGTTCGTCGAGCTGGAATGGGGCAGCGATGCCTACCAATTGATGTGGCAGCTCAAACGCCTGCTCGACCCCAACGGCATTCTCAACCCGGACGTGGTGCTCAGCGAAGATCCGCAAATCCATCTCAAGCACCTCAAACCACTGCCGGCCGCCGATGAAATCGTCGACAAGTGCATCGAGTGCGGTTTTTGCGAACCGGTCTGTCCCTCCAAGGACCTGACCTTGAGCCCGCGCCAGCGCATCGTGATCTGGCGTGATATCCAAGCGAAGAAACGCGCCGGCACCGACACCACCGAACTGGAACGTGCCTACCAATACCAGGGCATCGACACCTGCGCCGCCACGGGCCTGTGTGCACAACGTTGTCCGGTAGGTATCAATACCGGCGAGCTGGTGAAAAAGCTGCGCAGCCGCGACGCGACGCAGACGAAAACTGCCAACTGGATTGAAGGAAATTTCGCCACCACACTGCAAGGCGCACGCTTCGCCCTGCACGTGGCCAACGGCGCACGCATGCTGTTGGGCGCGCCCCGCCTGGCGAAACTGTCGGCCTCGTTGACACGCCTGTCCAAGGGCCAGGTGCCACAGTGGACCCACGCCATGCCCCAGCCGGAAAAGGCCATTCGTTTCAGCCCCGCCGTCTCGGACGAACGTCCGAGGGTGGTGTACCTGGCGGCGTGCGTATCGCGCGTCATGGGCCCGGCGGCGGGAGACAACGAGCAAATGTCGCTGTACGACAAGACTCGCGGCCTACTGGAAAAGGCCGGTTATCAGGTAGTCTTTCCCGACAATGTAGACAGTCTCTGCTGCGGCCAACCCTTTGCGTCCAAAGGCTACACCGAGCAGGCCGAACACAAGCGCCAAGAACTGATCGGCGCCTTGCTGCACGCCAGTCGTGGCGGGCTCGATCCGATCTACTGTGACACCAGCCCTTGCACGCTACGGCTGGTCCAGGACTTGGGTGACGTGCGCCTGGACCTGTATGACCCGGTGCGTTTCATCCGTACTCACTTGATGGACCGTCTCGATTTCATCCCCCAGGAGGCGCCCATTGCGGTGCACATCACGTGCAGTACCCAGCACCTTGGCGAAAGCCAGGCGCTGATCGATCTGGCGCGCCAGTGCAGCAAACAAGTGGTGATTCCGGAAGGTATCCATTGCTGTGGTTTTGCCGGCGACAAGGGCTTTACCACCCCCGAACTCAACGCCCACTCGCTGCGAAGCCTCAAGGACGCGGTTCAATATTGCACCGAGGGCATTTCCACCAGCCGCACGTGCGAGATTGGTCTGACGCATCATGGGGAAATCGACTACCACGGCTTGGTCTATCTGGTTGACCGTGTCACCCGCCCCAAGCCCGCCAACGGTGAAGGCCTTGCGATAGGGCTCGAAGAAAAATCGAATTCCTGCGCTTCGCTGTAGTCACTTGAATAGGCCCGGCTCCGCTGGGCCACCTACTGACTCGGCCCGGCCGCGACTGTCCAGCGGCACCGAGACCCTACGTTCAAGGAGATACACATGAAGCGCACCGCACTTGCTGGCTTGTTCATTTCCGCTGCGATGTTGGCCTCTCCGGTGTTTGCAGGAAGCCAGGATGACCTTTGCAAAATCAACCTGCAAAAGATCAGCGACGCCAAAGTCAGCACCGAGCAGATGAGCGAAGGTCTAAAGACCGACATCGACGCCACCGTCGGACAAGCCAAGGCTGAGCACGCCAAAGGCACCAAAGAAGGCACCGAAAATTGCATCTCGTTGACCAATCAGGCCATCCAGAAGCTGCAGAACAACGCCAAAGGCGACCAGTAGAATCACCGCAGGCCAACCTTCGGGTTGGCCTCGGACATGGATTGGCGTACACTGCACATGCCTGCCGCTCCAACAGACTCACGGAGCGACAGGTTCGGGGCCGTTTAGGATTCGACGCCGGTTGCGAAACTCTAGGTGCATGCCGAGTTGGTAACAGAACTCGTAAATCCACTGTTGCAACTTCTATAGTTGCCAATGACGAAAACTACGGCCAGGAATTCGCTATCGCTGCGTAAGCAGCCTTAGATCCTGAGCTTCTGGTACCTTCGGGTCCAGCAATCACGAGGGGATGTCCGTAAACCCAAAGTGATTGTCATATAGAACGGAATCGCCGTGCAGTACGTTGTGGACGAATCGGCTAAAACTTACACAACTCGCCCAAAGCACCCTGCCCGTCGGGTCGCTGAGGGTTAACTTAATAGACACGGCTACGCATGTAGTACCGACAGCGGAGTACTGGCGGACGGGGGTTCAAATCCCCCCGGCTCCACCAAACAAGTTAAACAAATCAGGCACTTAGCAGATAAAGCAAGTGCCTTTTTTGTGCCTGAATGGGCTGTTTTGGCTCCGGAATGTCAGCTTAATGACAGCTTTTATAGCGCGCCCTGTTCATCTCCTGGCTGGGCGCTCATCTACGATTGCGGATAGGCGCAGGGATATCGAAGCGATGATGGGTGTTGAAGTTTTCGAGAGCGCCTTCAACGAGCTCAGGGCGCGTTTCGCTGGCCTGACGAAGGATGTATATCTGGTACCACGCGAGCAGATGAAAGAGGAAACTGACCTTCTACGACTGTGCGGAGTTGAGTACGACGAAAAGCTCTATTTCAACGATCAAGCGGCTGACTTGGCTACCTACAGAACCAGTGACGCCGGAGGCGTAACTATCAATTTTTTACGGGGCGGCAGTGGTCGTAGCGCGGTCTTCATTAACGAGAGCTGCATGCCTGAGGGTACCCGTGAGGATCTCGTTTGGCTCTGGCGGTACAACTCGCTACATCACGAGTTGATGCATGCCCTTGATTTCAACAAGCAGAAAAATTTCAACACCTCTACACGAACGATGGATCTAGTAGGTGCTGAAGTCTTCGCCGATCAAAGAACCTTGCTGCACTTGAAATCCAAAATGTCCAACGGATTCATGAAAATTGCCTTGCAGCAATATGCCCAGAACGCCCGGACGATGGGCGAAAAGGTGGGTATTAGGACTCAGATCTACCAGCGTCTCCTAACCAAAATTGATCAGAAAACTATCAATTATTGGGCGACAATGGAAATCTAGCGACACAGCTATTGATGCCCTGTACTCAACGACCGATGTTAAGAAACCCAGGGTTATACGATCAAGGATGCTACGTTTTTCGTCCTTACCATTAAACTCAGACTGACTTGCATACGAGCAGGCAAGAAGATGATGTTTCTAAAAAAAATTAGCACCTTAATAGCGGCACTAGGCGTAGTTGGCTTATTCATAGGATTAGCCATTGACTTCCCAGACTTCCGTGAGAAGTACTTCTACAAGCACGGACTCTGGTCAGGAAAGTTCTCAACGACAACAGAGTACACCATAATCACTGGAGACTACCCAGAAACCCCAGCTGGCCAGCCTCGCTTCGTCGTAAACATAGAGTCAGCCGAAGGTTCGGGATCTGTACATGGCGAAATGTTTTCAGAAGGAATTTGCAAATACAACCCTATTTCTTGGTACTTCTACCTCGACAGTGACGCCCCTGGGTTACAAGGTTATGCAAGCCTGGGACATTCTAGGAAATTCATACTAAGTTACCTTCGTGATTCAAAAAAAGTCCCCATGGCCGAAATAAAAATCACCATATCAGAACCTCATGACTCACCTACAGCCATGGAAATAGAACCATTAGCAGTTGCGCCAGGGCTTGAAATACCAGGAAAAATCATAGCTGGGAAAGATCTTGAAGCTTACAGTGACGACTACGATTTTCTTCAGGATTACTGCGGGAAAACAAGCCAGGAGTTTCATATCAAAATGATAGAAATGATTAAAGAAGAGCGCATCAATGAGGAAAAGCGCAAGCTAGAACATAAAAAGACACAAGAAGAAAAGGCTAGTGAGACTGAATCGCCACTGTTATCCCGTTTTTTGTCTTCCCGCCTGCCATTCGGAAAGTGATCTATACGACCAACGCGATCGAGAGCATCAACGCTCAGTTACGAAAGATCATCAAGACAAGAGGCCACTTCCCAACTGATGACGCTGCCACCAAATTAATCTGGCTGGGCTTGCGCAACATCACCGCAAACTGGGGCAGTGCAGCCCATGACTGGAAAAGCGCCATGAATCAATTCGCGATCCTGTACGGGGACCGGTTCATCAGGCCGACGTGGTAAATGAAGGTCTGCCTAACGGCAGGCCGTCACCGGCCGCACACAAAAAATCTGACACTCCCTCCGCCGCTGTCATACGATACATTGTAACTGTGAAAGCCCCTTAGTCCCGGGACTGTAGCGACGACACTTCCTCACGACACCCCCTTACCTTGACGATAACACCCCTTTACAACACGCCTTAACCTGCACAAGACGCCCTGAAAAACCCGCACCCCAGCAACCATGCGGGTTGCACCAGCAACACCTCTTCACGGCACCCCTTACCTGGACGACAACACCCCTTTACGACACCCCTTAACCTGTACAAGACACCCTAAAAAACCTGAAACCCAGTAACCATGCGGGCTACAGCGGCAACACCTTTTCACGACACCGCTTCGGCCAAAAATCGGCAGATTCTCTCTATGTGAGGTGAACCGTCAGACTCCCATAAGCAATAGAGGTAGTGTGAGCATGCTTTTTTGAAACATGTGTCGCGAAGCGGATATGAGCGGCGCGCCGGTTACCCTCGAATTCAATCAGCCAGGTACCGGCGGAAAGGGATTTGAGGAGGATGAAATCCTTGGGATTGGCACAACGGGTGAGAAGCTGAAGCCAGTGCAAATTTTCAGCCCAGAAGGAGCAAGACATGGACTCGATTGAGCTACTGGTTTATGCGGTCATCGGCGTGGTCGGCACGCTGGGGGTGGCTGCGGTGATTGGCTACAAGGTCGCAGATCATCTCGACAAGAAGCATCACACCGACTGATTTTGCAGCACATCGGCAGATGCGCATGGTGGTGGCTTGGGATTCGCCAGTGCTCGGGTAACGTTCAGGCATGTGCCAAGTCCAGCAGGTTCACGTCATGAGCAAAGTTAAGTGCCCGTGCTGCAAGAAGATGATGGTTCCGAAGGTGGTCACCAGCGCGCCGTTCTACATCAATGGAATACCCGTGGGCGGCGGTGACCCGGAGTCGTCCGTATGCCCCTTCTGCCTGTCGCAGAAGTGGATGCTCACCGAACATCAGGCTCTGGCTGCCGGCAAGGCCAATGCCGAGTTCTACGGCATCATGGTTCTCGCCTTGGTGAACATCGTTGCGTTCGCCCGTTTCGGCGAACTGGCGGGCGGTATGACGCTTGCGGTGTCAGTCGCAAGCTTCTCCTGCGCGCCAGAATTATCAGGGCATTGCTACGGCACCTGGGCCGTTAGACGAGCCAGCGCATTCCAGGCGACCGGAATGCTACCCAGGCGACGAATACAGCCTGGGTAGAATTCGTAAAGGATGTCGCTGCTGCTCGACAGTGCGCAAAACTGCGTCGCTACTTGATCATTTCATCGCGGATTTAAGCGCTGTGGTGGTACTGAACCCTGTATGGCGAGCGGTTGCCCGAATGCCCTGCCCAGCGCCAAGCAGCTCACCAACGCGCTGATGCAGCCCCTTTTCAGGCGGACCTTTGTAAACACCGGAAAATTTTGCCCCTCCCAAGGGGAAGGTTGGCCGTTCGAACCGGCTCTGACACCATACATTCCCTGCCTCGTAGCGTTTTTCTGATTCCTCCGAATGCATCCATGAGTGCACGGTGGGTGCAGGAACCCAAGCCTCTCGCCTCCGAATCTCTCTCCATCCTCATATTCCGTCCCTTTCTTCAGCTGAACATTGCCTACACTCGCAGTGTGTAGACCAATCTCGTGCTTATAGGGGGGTGCCCAGGTTGACTATTAACATCGCAATCGCCACTTATGATGCAATCGTCCTGGGGTGTGACAGCCTTTCAAGCCAGGTAGAGCAAGCAATTTTGCCTTTCCGGAACGGGGGCGGTTTTGCCCGAGATGCTGATGGCAACGAATTGATTGATGCGACAGGCCATAAAGTGGTTTCGGCAGCGGAGTTGAGACCTTACGTAACCAATGTATTCGGTGGCGCACAGAAGATGTTCTGCCTTTATGAAGACGAGGACACTACCGTAGCTGCAGTCACTTCTGGGATGGCCACCCTTTGCGGGGTTACGATTGCGGGAGTGGCCAACCGCTTCAAAAAGAGAAACGCAGGAGAGGGGGCTACCTTTCGTACTGTTCAGGCCGTCGTTGAGGCATTTTTGGCGCACGTTCGCCAGGAGTGGGAGGCTGAGGTCGAATATGCGACCGCCCCGGAAGAGCTAAGACCTTATTTTCCAGACCTCCAGTTCATCGTGGGCGGTTACGGCACGGATGATGCTAGCAGTAAGGTATTCAAGCTATCGGTCAGCGCTTTGACGGTTGAAGAGCAGTTCGCTTGGCGAAGTCGTTCGGGAACCTGTTTTGCTGGGCAGTCGGATTTCGTTGAACGGCTACTCGTTGGGGTTGATGGCAGGCTTGCAGATCAAATTAATGTGACCGTTGGTCAATTAATGGCCAGCCAGGCGCCGGCGATTGTCCAAGCTTTTACTGATCAATTGAGAGCTGCAGGTGGCGAAATACCTGACGGATTCACGTTTTCCACTCCAGGTTCTCCTGTTGAGCTACCATGGTGGGACAGTGTTGCTCGTATTGACTTTGGAAATTTGCCTGCACAGTATGCCGTCGATTTAGCGGAGCTTTTGGTTAATTTGCAGTCAGGAATGCAACGCTTCGCAAGTGGTGTAGCGACCGTAGGTGGAAGGACTCACATCGGGGTGCTCAAGAGGGGCGAGAAATTCGTCATGCTCAATGAGCCAAAATTGGTACATAACCACACGGGTTATTCTCATGATTTATAGCAATCGCGATTCGTCTGGTCAGATTGGTTCAAAAACGCAGGAAGAACGAGGCAGCTTTGCCGGTTCTTTTGCTTGCTCTGATCGCAGTGGCGCAATTCCTTCGCTGCAGGATTCCCGCCCCCCTGTGCAACCCAGCACCTCGGTGAAAGGGTGTTCGACTACGTTTCGAAACGGGATGATTGAGGTCGCTTAACAGTATTTCAGCTACAAAAAAGGCCAGCATTAGCTGGTCTTTTTATTTTCTGATGCGTGTATGTCGCGAATTCTTAGCACTGTAGTTGTCGAGCAATCAGCGTGACGAGCGGTTGCCCTAATACCTAGTCCGGCGCCGAGCAGCTCGGTAACGCGCTTATGCAGGTCTGCATCGACTGGCCGGCCCTGATACTTGCCGGCGGCCTTTGCCTTCTCGATGCCCTGGGCCTGGCGCTCGCGCCGTTGCTCGTAATCCTTGCGTGCAATAGCTGCCATCATCTCTACCAGCATTGAGTTAATCGCCCCCAGCATCCGGCCGGTTAACTCGTCGCCTTTTGTGTCCTGCATTCCCTGGTGACTGGTCGGCAGGTCTAGCGCGACGATGCGCAAGCCCTTGGAATCGATCGCAGCCTTGAGCTTTTGCCAGTCTTCTACCGGGAGGCGGGAGAGGCGGTCTATGGATTCCACCAGCAGCACGTCACCCTTGCGCGCATCTTTCAGCAGGCGCAGCAACTCCGGCCGGTCGGCGGTGGCGCCGCTGACGTTCTCCAGGTACACGCTGGCGATGACCTTGTTATGGTCGCTGGCGAACTGCTCAAGCGAGGCGCGGGCGCGGCCGGCGTCTTGCTCTTCGGTGGATGCTCGGAGGTATGCGCGGATGAACATGACGGGTGCCCGTATCAGTTAGGGCGTTCTACTAGAACTGTTGCATTTTGGGTGTTACTTATAAAGCGAAAAGTCTGAAAAAGACAAAATAAGCCCGTATCTAGATAGGCATACCCAAAAAAATCGTCGCAGACTTGCGAAAGCCTGCGACGAAAAGACCAGCAGAATTATTTCCCTACGAAGTAGAGTGCCCGGCCTTGGTTGAAGATGGCCGCCGGGATCGAAT
Source organism: Pseudomonas sp. SWRI179 (assembly GCF_014268705.1). Lineage (NCBI taxonomy): Bacteria > Pseudomonadati > Pseudomonadota > Gammaproteobacteria > Pseudomonadales > Pseudomonadaceae > Pseudomonas > Pseudomonas sp. SWRI179. Next base: position 96,189 of record NZ_JABWRA010000015.1, read on the forward strand.
CCTTCCTAAGTCGCTGACCAGGATGGTAGATGTAGATCCATTCGGGTAGGTACTTCGATGCCTGCAGCATGGCTTCCGAGGTCGTCATGTCGTTCTTGTAGGCATCAAGCGTGAACTGGTTGTGCCGGATAAATATCGGCCCGTAGCTGCGAGGCGACGCCAAGAAGCTTGGTGACGCAGCGGGTGTATCTGCGAATGGGATAGGACGTTCCACAAAGATATCTGCTGGCGTTGCGTACGAGCGCGAATGATCATCAGGATATCGGCCGGTCTGCATACCCAGCTTTGACAAACCACCTGAAAAACTCTTTCTGCGGGCCTCCTCCACTTTCTGCAGGACCAAATCCGATGCCTCCTGTGGTGAGCCGGCCTGATCGGAAGGCACCCAGGCAACAACCTGAGTTGCCCGAACCGGATCACTTGATCCACCCAGTAGCATCAAACCCAAGCCAACACCTGCGGCTGCGCCACCGCTCATGCCTGAAGGTGGTGACACATATCCAATTGCACTTAATCCAGCGTCCCCTAGCCCTGCCACTGAGCTGTTGGTGGGGCTCACTCTATCAACTCCCCCTACCATCTCGATTGGAACGTCACGCTGCCCGGAAATCCCCATGGCAGTCAGAACGTGCATCGCATCCGACCATTTTTCCTTCGGGACATCCTTTGGCTCAGGAAGCTGAACAGTCTTCGGCGATTGAGTGGAAGAACACCCAACCAGAAAAGCTACTGCCGCAGCCAGCAAGCTGACTCGAATCACTGTTGATCTACTACCCATGGCGCTACTCCCTGTTGTGATCAACACAGCTTACGGCGGCTTGTAGAAAACCCAACGGCATACACCTGCGACAGGGCCGGCTTGGGATTTCCAAGACCTGGCATAGCGTGTCATGCAACGTCATGCACACGGAGCACCACCATGGAATTTCGTGACCTTGGGAACGGGCGAACTTTCCCACCAGTAGCACCGAATGGCCGGATTTACGCCGTACCAGTCACCCAGGAAAACCAGGTAGAAATTTTCTGCCTGACACCTGAAGGAGTCATTGGAAGCGGAGTCAAGGCCAACTGGGCTGAGATCACAGGTTTCTACTACGACGACGAGTCCTGGAAAATCATCCTGCGCAACTACATCGGCAGGGGAATGCGTTTCCGCCGGGGTGTGCCCTGTGGAATCGTCGAAGACGGTTGCGAAACCTTCAAAACAAATATTCAAGGGTTCGCAATCCCAATCTGCGTAATGAACCGTATCGCTTTCGAGCAGAAAAAACTGCATCAGACCTGATGGCGGCTTTGGTCTTTCAGAGCAACCAGCAGCCTGACTACGTCGTGTGGCTTGCCCATACCCTGGTAGGGAATTTCTCAGAGATCTAATTTCCGTCGCTTTTGTTGCGTGAAAGCGAAACCCACGCCAGGAAACCGTCCGTAGGCTGTATCCGAGTAGTTAAAGGAAGTCGGATATGACCAACAGAACTGTTAGACGCTGCTCGCATGAGCAAGCCATCTACGCCCAATCGATACGCGGCCTATGCGCAATCGTTACCCCTGAATAGCCAGGAATACCGACGCATGCGCTACGTAACCGTGAGGAAATTTGCCAGCGAGTCTGGTTACTCCGAAGACGCTATCCGCTCGAAGCTTCGCGACGGAATTTGGCGGCTCGGCGATATATGGATCAAGGCGCCAGATGGCCGAGTATTAATTGATGTGGAGGGATATGAGTCGTGGGTAGAGATGGGCGGGGAGTTCGGGCAGTCTCCGAGTCGAGTATCGAAATCACGTTCATGTATCGCGGCGTTCGGTGCCGTGAGCGTATCGCGCTCAAGCCCACCGCCACTAATCTGAAACGTGCCGAGCAGCACAAGGCAGCGGTCGAGCACACGATCGCCAATGGCACGTTCGACTACGTCGTCACCTTCCCCGGCTCGCCCAGGGCCGCGAAGTTCGCGCCCGAAGCCAGGCGGGAAACGGTCGCCGGCTACCTGACCAAGTGGCTGGCAAACAAGAAGCAGCACGTATCGAGCAGCACCTTCGACGGGTACCGGAAAATCATTGAGCAGCGCCTGGTGCCGGCCCTCGGCCCTACCCTGCTGGTCGACCTGAAACGCAAGACCGTGCGCGACTGGCTCAACACCCTGGAGATTTCCAACAAGACGCTGAGCAACATCCAGAGCTGCCTGCGCTCAGCCTTGAACGATGCAGTCGACGAGGAAGAGCTGATAGAAACCAACCCGATGGCCGGCTGGACCTTCTCGCGAAAGGATCAGGTGAAAGAGGATGACGTTGACCCGTTCACGCCAGAGGAACAGCGGGCGATCCTGGCCGCGCTCGATGGCCAGGCCAGGAACCTAGTGCAGTTCGCGTTCTGGACAGGGATGCGTACCAGCGAAATGGTCGCGCTCGACTGGGGCGCTATCGACTGGCTGAAGGGTGAGGTCTACGTCTCTCAGGCTATGACCCAGGCAGCGGCCGGCGAAGCCGAGGTGACCAAGACCATGTCGGGCAAGCGCCGCATCAAGCTGTTGGCGCCAGCAATGGAAGCCCTGGTAGCGCAGAAGGCTCACACCTTCCTGGCCGGTAACGAAGTGTTCCAGAACCCGCGCACCCTGCTCCGCTGGACTGGCGATCAACCGATTCGCAAAACCATGTGGGCGCACGCGGTGAAGAAAGCCGGCGTGCGGTACCGGCGCCCTTACCAGACCCGTCACACATATGCCTCGATGACGCTGTCCGCTGGCGAGCATCCGATGTGGGTTGCCCAACAGATGGGGCATAGTGACTGGACGTCTATCGCTAGGGTATACGGTAGGTGGATGCCGTCAGCGGATGAGGCGGCGGGAAGCAAGGCAGCCAAACTATGGAGCGTGAATGAACAGCATGCAGACACAAGGAAAGTTATCGAGAGCTAGCGTAGGAGAGTTCAGCGCCAGTGATTGGAAGTCTGAGGGCCATGCGCTTTTACTATCTTCCAAGCTTCTCAGGTTGCAGTGGTTAATCAGCAGGAGAAAACTGGTTCGAAGGTTACGAGAGGATAACTTTGGGACTGTAGGGTTTGTATCCAAAAACATAGACTTAATGAATATGGATCGATCTCTTGTTAAGTCATCTACCTTGCTGATCGGTTACGCTGTCGAGATGTACCTGAAAGCAGGGCTGGCATCCGCATTGACGGGCGGCCCAGAAGACCTGTTCATCTATTTATCAAAACACAGATTCAAGCATAACTACTGCGAGATCGCTAATTTCATTAGCTACCCCCTTACTCAGCAGGATAAAAATGATCTCGAAACATTAAAAAACGCCGTAGAGTTCGATGCTAGATACCCGATATCTGTCGCTTCGGATGAAGACTATATAAGTAAGTTCAATGAGCGTCGGCAACGATTGGCAGACAATGCAAGATACAAGAGATATAGGCGATTAGTAGAAAAGCTAGATCGTTACTCAATCAAGCTACGTGGAACGGGAATAGACCCCCTAAGTCACGGGGATTTTGAGTTCGACGGGGATGGCTACCTTTTTTACAGGATGGGTGGAGGAATGCCTTCCAGAATCACATATAAACTCGGCTCTGGAGATGCAAGGGAATTTTCGTGCCTGAACGAACTCAAGGATGCCAGTGTGGGTGGAAACGCCATTCTGCGGCTCATCTGGGAAAAAGCGGAAATCTACGAGCAACGCGGATCTGGAAAGAAGATCAAGTTCGACAAAGTTTCAGAATGACAGCTTTATGCCAGCCTCTGGCCTAGAGACAACATGCTTCCTGGATCAGACGCAGGTTCAAATCCCCCCGGCTCCACCAACTCGACAAAAAAGACGTCCACGGACGTCTTTTTTTGTGCCTGGAATTCAGTGAAACCAAGGGTTTCATCGCCATTGGCTTCTGTAGAAGAATTTTGAGTTCCAGCCGTTTGGGTATTCCAAATGGTATTCCAAATGGTATTCCAAGCCATACGGTGCTATTTTTTGGAATACCAAAACGGTGTCAGAGGAAGCTCTCATGCCTGCTCCAGCCCTTCGCCTTTCCGACCGCCAGCTCAAGGCAGTCAAGGCAAAAGACAAGGATTACGTCCTTAGCGATGGTGACGGCCTTCAGCTTCGAGTCAGGAGACCAGCACATCTTACGCACCCCACCGCAACCCAAAAAAGCGACGCCCCAACCTTCTCAAACACCAAAAGCAGGTTTCACCGCTATAACCATAATCTCCACCAGCACCTCAGGCCGCGCCAGGCGCGCCTGAACAGTGGCCCGTGCCGGAGCGCTATCCGCTGGCAGCCAGGCGTCCCACACCGCATTCATCGGCGCGAAATCACGATTAATGTCCTTGAGCCAGATCTGTGCGCTCAAAAGCTGGCCCTTGTCGCTGCCCGCCAGCGACAACAAGGCTTCGATCTTGGCCAGCACCTGCCGCGTCTGCTCTTCGATGCCAACGTGTAGATCCGTGGGCACCTGGCCGGAGAGGTAAAGCAGATCGCCGTGACTGACCACACCGGACATCCGCGCGTTGCTCTGAAAACGTTGAATCGTTGCCATCGGGTTTACTCCGTGAATTGAGAAAGTTAAGGCGCTGCGCTAGCAGAGCGGGATCGGCCAGCGCTTGCAACGGTGACGTTACGACCGGCCTTGTGTAGAAACCAGGCACTGCTCAAGCCAACGATATCAGCTCCGACGACACAGATTTCCATCACGCCACCACCCTGTCCGACAGGTCCCAACCCACAGGCCGCCGCTGGTGCCAATCACTGATTTGCTGGTAGGCATGGGCGATCCGCAGGACCAAGGGTTCGGCGAAAGCACGCCCGACGATCTGCATCGAGACCGGCATACGTTGCTCGTCGAAGCCCACCGGCAGCGCCACTGAACAGAGATTGAGCAGGTTGGCGAAACGGCCGAGCAAGGCCAGCGGCGTGCCGTATTCATCGACCTGACTCAGCGGTACGCTGCCAATGGCGTTGGTCGGAAACGCACAGGCATCGACATTGGACATGGCTTCGTCCATGGCTTGGCGGGCAACGCGTCGCTGGTTGTGCAAATCGATATAAGCCGCCGCGTCGATGGCGCGTCCGCTCAGCACCCGACGCTGCACATGAGGATCGAAGCGCAGATCATCGCGTTCGAACAGGCTACCAAGGCTGGCGTAGCCTTCGGCACTCATGAGGCCACCGGCAACGCGCATGCACTGCTCCAGCGAAGTCGGTAGCGGCTGTTCGACCAAATGCATGCCCAGTGCGACCAATTGCTCAAGCCCCTGGTCATAGGCTGCCAATACGCCAGGCGCGATGTGTACGCGTTCGGCCTGTGGCAGCACCCAGATGCGCAGACCGGCCACCGGAAGATTCAAGCCTGCCGCGGCACTGAAGACTGGCGACTTGGCCGAGACCGAATCCAGCGGGTCCGGCCCCAGCAGCGCGTCAAGCATCCACGCGGCGTCTTCGACGGTGTGCGTAATCGGTCCCACCGAATCCAGCGATGGACACAATTCAATCAACCCGTGACGGCTCACCAACCCACGCGTGGTTTTCAACCCCACCAGACCACACATACCCGCCGGAATCCGCACCGAGCCGCCGGTATCGGTGCCCAATGCCGCGCTTGCCAATCCGCCGGCCACGGCCACCGCGGAGCCACTGCTGGACCCGCCTGGAGCACGATGCACGTCGCAGTCCCATGGATTCCACGGCGTGCCCATCACGGCATTGGTGCCCCACCCCCCGAAAGCAAACTCTACGGTGTGGGTCTTGCCCATGATGATCGCCCCGGCGCGCTCCAGTCGCTGGACTGCCGTGGCGGTGAGCCGCGAGATACGCGGCTGCTGTGCCAGCGAACCACCGGTGATGGCCTTGCCGTCGATTTCGAACAGATCCTTGATCGCAACCGGAATGCCATGCAATGGCCCCAAGTTGACACCGGCAGCCCGTTGCCGATCGGCTGCGATGGCGGCACCGAGCGCGCGTTGGGGATACGCCTCGACATAAGCATTGAGTTGACCGTTGAAACGCTCGATCCGCTCCAGTTGCGCGCCAACCAGGGACTCGCTTGTGAGCGCTCCGGAGGCCAGCGCTTGCCGCAACTGGCCGATGCTGTGGGAAGCGGTTCGATCCTTGATGTTCATGTGTTCAGCCTCGAATGGTTTTGCGTCCGCGAGAAAATCGTACTTCCAGCACTCGCGATAACAGAGAAAGAGGGAAAGCAATGACGAAATAGAACAACCCCACCAGCAGGAAAATATGCATCGGCAAAAAGGATTCGGACGCGATGGCCCGGGCCGCCAGCATCAACTCATCGGTGGCGATCAGGGCGCACAGGGAGCTGTCCTTCAGAATCGACACGTAGGCATTGAGCAACGGCGGCAACATGCCGCGAATGGCTTGCGGAAAGATCACCGAGGTGAAGGCTTGCAACGGCGTCAGGCCGGTAGCGATGGCCGACTCACGTTGGCCGCGATGCAAGGAGTCGAGTCCACCGCGCAGGATTTCCGCGACGTAGGCCGAGCCCTGCAAGCCCAAACCGATGGCGCCGGCCCAGTAACCAGACAGCGTCAGCCCGAGGCTGGGCAAGGTGAAGTACAGCGCCAGCAGCAACGCCAGGAGCGGCACCGCACGCATCCCCTGGATGAAGAACACCGCCAAACGCTTGAGCAATACGCTGGGGCTCTTCATCGCCCAGGCCAGTAACGCGCCCAACACCGCCGCCAGGGCGAAGCCTGTCAGGGACAGCTCGGCGCTGACTCGCGCGCCGAGTAACAGGCGCCCGAACCAATCGCTCCAGTATTCCGGGTATTGTTGGAAAAAACTGATCATCGCGCCGCCCTCAGATGACGTTCAAGTCGGATGAAGCCCACGCCAATTGGCAGGATCATCGCCGCATAGATGCACATCACCGCCAGATAAATCAGCGAGGTCTGGAACGTGGAGGTCACAAGATTACGGGCAAGGAACATGATTTCCGGCACGGCAATGGCCGAGGCGATGGACGTGTCCTTGATCAGTTGCGTGACATAGTTGGCGTAAGCCGGCAACGCAACGCGCAGGGCCTGGGGCAAGAGGATGTAGCGCAAAATTTGCAGACGGTGCAAGCCGACAGCCTGTCCGGCTTCATTCTGGCCGACGTGCAGCGATTGCAAGCCGGCTCGGAAAGTATCGGCCAGCACTGCGCTGCCTACCAGGCTCAAACCGACGATGGCCGCCAACCACGCGGGCAAGTTGATTCCCAGATAGGACAGCCCGAAGTAGATCAGGAACAAGTGCGCCAGCGCAGGCACGTTGCGCATCCATTCGATAAAACAGGCGATGGCGCCGTGTACCAGTCGCGATCGGCTGAACGTCAGTAAAACCGCCAGTATCAAACCGCCCGCACTGGCCAGCACCAAGGTGCAGAGGGCGATTTGCAACGCGTTCATTGCGCCTTTCAACAGCAAGGGCAACAGTCCGAGGAAAGCTTGCAGATTCACCATCAGGCGCTCTCCACAGCCATGCGCCCCAGAAAACTGCGGGTGCGTTCGTGACGAGGGTTGTCGATGACTTGCGCCGACGGCCCCTGTTCGACAATGCGCCCGCCGTCCATGAAGATCACCCGATCCGCCACATCGCGAGCAAACCTCACTTCGTGGGTGACCATGATCATGCTGCGGCCCTCTTCCGCCAGCTCGCGAATCACGGCCAACACTTCGCCGACCAACTCGGGATCCAACGCCGAGGTCGGTTCGTCGAACAGAATCACTTTCGGTTGCTGGGCCAAAGCCCGGGCGATGGCGACCCGCTGTTGCTGACCACCCGACAACTGCTCGGGATAAGACTCGGCCTTGTGCCGCAGATGGACTTTTTCCAACATCGCGTCGGCCAATTCGTACGCCTGCTTGCGCGGCATGCCTTGGGCCTTGATAGGACCGAGCGCGACGTTATCGCGCACGTTCAAGTGCGGCCAGAGATAGAACAACTGGAACACCATGGCGATCTCGCGGCGCTGCGGCGCCATCTCCCGATCACTCATCAGGCGTAAACGCTTACCGTCCTTGACCTGCCCGATCAGCTCATCCCCCAGCCAGATCTCGCCGCTGGTGGGTTTTTCCAGGTAATTGATGCAACGCAAGCAAGTGGACTTTCCAGAACCGCTTGGGCCAATCAATGACAGGGTCTCACCGGGCTTCAACTCCAGGCTGATGCCCTTGAGCACTTCCAGATCGCCATAGTTCTTGTGTAATTCGTGCACGCGCAGCAACGCGGTGTCAGACGGGCTCGACATCTTGGCTAACCTCTTTTTGTTATAGGCATGGCGATGAGTCCGGCGCATCGGCATGAATCCGCCCCATCGCCGCACACACTTATTTGCAGCCAGGTAGCGTCCAGTCCGCTGGGCGATCGACGCCCAGGCGCAGGTCCTTGCCTTCGGGCATGAACCAGACATCCTGGGTCAGGCCGTAGCGAGCGCCGACCTTGCGCATCTCACAGTTTTTCCAGAGCGTCTGAATCTGCGCGTTGACCGCCGTCACCAGTTCCGGACTGGCCTTGTTGAAGCCGAACACCACCTGGCCCAAGCCAGTCAGCAATGGGAAATTCGGATCGTTGTCGACAAAGGCGTTGAAACGCAGGTGCCATTGCTCATTGCGAGAAATGGCGTATTGCATGACCGGTGGATCGCCAATCACCGCATCGATCCGTCCGGCGAGCAGATCGCGAACGGCCGCATCAGACGTGTCGTACAGGGCGACCTGCAGGCCATCGATCTTGCGCATCTCGGGGATGAACGAAAAACCGGTGATGGTGCCGACTTTCTTGCCTTGCAAATCCTTGAGGCTGTTCCAGTTGGTCTTGTCTGTCTGGGTGATACCGTTCTTGAAATAGTGGATAGGATCGCTCAAGGTCATGATTTTCGAGCGCTGTTCGGTCCAGCCCATGGTGCCTGCCATGACGTCCACTCGCTTGGACTGCACCGAGGCGATCGTCCCCGACCATTCCATTAATGCCGGTTTGACCTTAAGGCCCAGCTTTTCGGATATTTGTTGAAGGATTTCACCGTCATAGCCGACCATCCGACTATCTTGATACCCTGTTCCTGGCATATCACCACTGAAGGCGATGGTCAGGCTTCCCGGCTCTACTGTCTCCAATGCGAACACCGGTGCCGTGGCCAGCACGGACACCAGAAAACCGGCACAGATAGCGGAAAAACGCTGGACTTTGGACGTCTTCATCGGATGCTCCTCGATAGTTTTTATTGTGGCAGCAGAACGTTTCGCATCGGTCCATCGTAGTGGGCCCGGCGGTATAACTGGTTGGACGCTTTGCACGAATGATTGAACATTTGCGACATTCTGGCGGCACAGAGCCCGTGGCACCCCAGGAAAGCCTCGTGGACGAGCTCGATCATGGACAGGCGCGTCATCCACCCATGCGCCGCGGCACTGCCGAGCTGTCTATTGGCATCATGTTGTGGCCACGCTTCCCTTTGCTGTCACTGTCAGGGCTGACCGATGCGTTGCGGCATGCCGCCGATACAGGAGATCAAAGCCGCCCCATACGCTGCCAATGGAAAGTACTGGGCACCCCCGGGCAAAGAGTCATTTCCAGTAGCGGACTGGACGTACCGATCGACAGTGAACTCGCTGATCCGAAGCGTTTCGACTACATCGTGGTGATTGGTGGTTTGCTCGACTCCATCGAGGCAGTGCCGAAAACCTATCCCGCGTTCCTCCACCAGGCCGCGGCGGCACAGGTGCCGTTGATCGGCCTGTGCACCGGCAGTTTCGTGCTCGCGCGACATGGCCTGATGGAGGGGCGAACGGCGTGTGTCCACGCCTATCATGGCGACGACTGGAAGCGACTGTTTCCCTCGTTGCGTTTTGTCATCAACAGAGATTTTCTGATCGACCGGGACCGGATCACCTGCGCGGGCGGTGTGTCAGTCATCGAACTGGCGCTTCACCTGATTGGCCTGCACTGCGGACCGGATCGTGCGGGCAAGGTTGTGCATCAGATGACGGTGGCAAAGAACACGTCCAGCAGTTTCGTCGACCGACGCAAGGCCCTCGGGTACGCCAGTTCATCCAATCGCCGGCTGCACGAAGCCGTGATGTTGATGGAGAAACACATGGCCCAACCCCTGGATATCGAGGCCATTGCGCATCTGGTCGGCACCAGTAAACGGCAATTGGAACGCCTGTTTGTCGCTGAAACCAACAACAGCCCGGCCCAGTTCTACCGACAGGTCCGACTCAGGTTCGGCAGATGGTTGCTGGTGAGTTCCGACCGCCAGATTAGCGAGATTGCCTTTGAATGTGGCTTCGCCGATGCGCCACATTTTATTCGGCACTTTCAGAGCATGTTTGGCATGTCACCCGGGAAGTTACGCAAGGCCCTGATGCAGCAAGATGGGAAATGACGCGGCAACTAACAACGTCATCCATAGAGCTCAGGCTCGATCGGACAGTTACCGGATTTCAGACTTAAGTAATGCCAGTCAGTTAAGTGGAATACCACGGGCGAACACAACCCGTGGCGAGGGAGCTTGCTCCCGCTGGGTCGCGAAGCGGCCCTGTTTTGGGGCCGCTACGCAGCCCAGCGGGAGCAAGCTCCCTCGCCACGGGGTTACTGCCCGGCTTTATTTCGCTTAACTGACTGGCATTAGTCCAAGGATGTCTTTTTTGTGCCTGAAATCCAGGCAATCAAAGCTTCAGCATGCCCCAGGCAAGCGATGCTGATTATTTCTGCGCGGCCAACGCCCTACGCGCCGCCTTTTCATTTTTCATGGCCGCGATTTCCCGCTCACAAGCATCCACATCGAAAGAATTGTCCCACTTGGCAATGGCGAGGGTGCCGATGCCATTGCCGATCAGGTTGGTCACCGCCCGCGCTTCGTTCAGGAAACGGTCAATACCCAGGAGCAGGACCAGGCCGACCAGCGGAATGGAGTGGATGGTGGTCAGCGTCGCCGCAAGGGTGACGAACCCGGCCCCCGCGACACCCGCCGAACCTTTCGAAGTCAGCAGGAAGACGCCCAACAGAATCATCTGATCCATAAACGTCAGCGGTGTGTTGGTGGCCTGGGCGATGAAGATCGCGGCCATGGTCAGATAGATACAGGTGCCATCGGCATTGAAGGTGTAGCCCGTCGGCAGCACCATCCCCACCACCGACTTCTTGCAGCCCAGTTTTTCCAGCTTGACCATCATCCGCGGCAGCACAGCCTCGGTCGAGCAAGTCCCGAGGGTAATCAGAATTTCGTCCTTGAAGTAACGGAGAAATTGCAACAAGGGCATGCCCGACCATCGAGCAACGGTGCCCAGCACAACCACAATGAACACCAGGGTGGTGACGTAGAGCGCTACCAGCAGTTGGCCGAGGGACAGTAGCGTACCGATGCCATACTTGCCGATCGTGAACGCCATGCCCGCGCCAGCGCCAATCGGAGCCAGCCGCATGACCATGGCCACAATCTTGAACAGCCCTTGCAGAAACAGATCGATGGTATTGATCAGCGGTTTGCTGGTCTCACCCATTTGAACCAGCGCCACCCCCATCAAGACAGAAAGCAGAATGACTTGCAGCATGACGCCGTTGGAGAACGCACCGACAAAGGTTGGCGGGATGATGTTCATGAAGAAATCAATGGTGCCGCCCTGGGCAGAAGCGGCCTGGCTGTACTTGGCGATAGCACTGCCATCGAGTGTCTCGACATGGATGTTCATCCCCACGCCGGGCTTGGCGATGTTGACCACGACGAGGCCGATAACCAGCGCGATGGTTGAAAGAATCTCGAAATAGATCAGCGATTTTACGCCAATTCTTCCAACCTCTTTGATGTTGCCCATCTTGGCAATACCGACCACCACGGTGCCAAAAATAATCGGGGCCAACAGCATTTTGATCAGTCGGATAAAACCATCGGCAAAGGGTTGAAGCTTGGCGCCGAACTGCGGTTCGAAGTGACCAATTGCGGCGCCGACCACGATGCCGATCAGCACCTGCACATACAGCTGGCTATACCAGCGGGACTTGGAGATTTCCACGGGAGCACCTCATTTTATTGTTGTGATGGGCGTGTGGCGTGGCGTCAGTGGGTGACGCCTGATAACGGCGGCCTCAGGCGAAGAGGCCGCCGTTCGGGCTATCAGCCCTCGCCCAGTTCGCGCATGACGGCGTACAAGGCGGACTTGGCTTCGAAGCCGACGCCTGGAATATCCGGCAGCGCCACATAGCTGTTTTCGACGCGAATCCCGTCAGCAAAACCGCCAAACGGCTGGAACACATCCGGGTAGGATTCGTTACCACCCAGGTGCAGGCCCGCGGCGATATTCAGGGACATCTGATGGCCCCCGTGGGGAACGACACGACGCGAAGACCAGCCCATGTCTTCCATCACTTCCAGCGTGCGCATGTACTCGACCAGACCGTAGGACAGCGCGCAGTCGAACTGGACGTAGTCACGATCGGAACGCATGCCGCCATGGCGCAGCAGGTTGCGGGCGTCTTGATGGGAAAACAGGTTTTCGCCGGTAGCCATCGGCAGGTCGTAGTGCTTGGCCAACTCAGCCTGCAAGGCGTAGTCGAGAGGATCTCCGGCTTCTTCGTACCAGAACAGATTGTAGGGTTTCAAAGCCTCTGCATAAGCAATGGCCGTGTCTTGGTCAAAGCGACCGTTGGCATCCACTGCCAGGCGACGCCCGTCACCGACCACCTTGAGTACCGATTCGATGCGACGAATATCCTCAGCCAGAGGCGCCGCGCCGATCTTCATCTTGACCACGTCGTAGCCGCGATCCAGATAGCTGCGCATTTCGTCCTGAAGCTTGGCGTCGTCCTTGCCTGGGTAGTAATAACCACCAGCGGCGTAGACCCAGACCTTGTCGTCAGCCACGCCGCTGCGGTAACGGTCAGCCAACAGGCGATACAACGGCTTGCCTTCGATCTTGGCGACGGCGTCCCAGACAGCCATGTCGATGGTGCCCACGGCCACCGAACGTTCACCATGGCCACCGGGTTTTTCGTTGGTCATCAGGGTTTTCCAGATGGCGAACGGATCGAGGTTATTGTGCTCTTTATCGATCAGCGACTCAGGGTCGGCTTCGGTGATGCGCGCCAGGAAGCGGTCACGCATCAAAGCGCCTTGACCATAACGACCGTTGGAGTTGAAACCGTAGCCGATGACCGGTTTACCCTCGCGAATCACATCCGTGACGACAGCGACGACCGAGCAGGTCATTTTGGAAAAATCGATGTAGGCGTTGGCAATGGGCGAGGCAATGGAAACGGTTTTTTCACGGATGTCGACGATACGCATGACGGGGTCCTCTTGTTGTAGGTGACCCCACGTTATGCTTTGCGATGACACCCGCCCAATGCTAATAATGCCGCGCCCCATGCACAGGAGGCATTGCCCTTGGAACTCGTTTGGCTAGAAGATTTTTCAGCGTTGGCTGAGTACGGCAGCTTTGTACGTGCCGCTGAAGCACGCCACGTGACCCAACCGGCCTTCAGTCGCAGAGTCCGCGCATTGGAAAATTGGATGGGTGTCGAACTGTTCGTTCGCACGCCACAAGGCGCCACGCTGACCGAGGCGGGGAAGCAGATTTTGCCAAGCGCCCAAGAGACGGCCAGGCGCTTGTACCGAATGCGCAGCGAAGCCCAGGAAGTGGCGGGCATGGCGATCAAGACGCTGCAATTCGCGGCCACCCATTCGCTGTCGTTCACGTTTTTCCCAAGATGGCTGCGGAGCACGGAAAACGGCGCCCCCATCGAGGCGGTACGATTGCATTCCGATAGCATGGCGGCCTGTGAGCAAATGCTGATTCAAGGCCACGTGCAGTTCCTGCTTTGCCATCGTCATCCCGATGTTCCACCGCTGTTGGCCCCTGATCAGTTCATCGGCAAAAAAGTGGGCGAGGATGTGCTCGTTCCGCTGGCGAGCGCTTCTGCGAACTTTGGCAATGCGCCCGCATCGCTGCCCTACTTGGCGTACACCCAGGAGTCCGGTCTGGGACGCATCGTCGCTCATCGACTTCAGGGCAAGGAAGAGTTCCTGCACCTCAAGCCGCTGTTCAGCAGCCACCTCGCAGCGGTGCTCATGTCCATGGCGCTGGAAAACAAAGGGGTGGCCTGGCTGCCAAGAAGCCTGACCGAGCAGGAAGTCGCCGACGGACGTCTTGTGCGGGCGCTCGATGAAAGCTGGGATATCCCGTTGGACATTCATCTCACTCGCCCAACGGGTGCCATTAGCCAATCGGCGGAGGAGTTTTGGGCGAAGTTAAAGGATTGCTGAAGTTGCTTCGCAGGCGTCGGGCCATTGCGCCTCGACAGCCATGTCAGGTGTGATCGCGCCTTGTCTGGGGCGCCAACGGCCCCGAAAACGTAGAAATCGTAGATTTATCACTGAGGTGAGTCATGTTTAAGAATGGCATGAGGCCCGTACACCCTGGAGAAATTCTCAAGGAAGAGTACCTGGAACCGCTTGGCCTGACGGCTGCTGCGCTTGCAAGGGCTTTGCACGTGTCTGCCCCCACCGTAAATGACATCGTATTGATGCGCCGTAGCGTCAGTGCGGATGTGGCTTTGCGCCTGGCAGCTGCATTGGACACGTCGGCGCAGTTTTGGCTGAATTTGCAGACTGCGTATGATTTACGTACAGCCGAGATTGCAAAAGGGGAGCAAATTTATAAAGAAGTAGAGAGGATTCCTCACTGCGCATAGCATTTACAAAAAAGGCATTTAGTGATTATCGCAAGTGCCTTTTTTGTGCTTGGAGAATTGGCTCTCCCCTAATGCGACGAAACATAAACAGACGGCTCAGCAGGCGCCGGCAACGCATGATTGCTGAAGTTGCTTCGCAAGCGTCGGGCCATTGCGCCTCGACAGCCATGTCAGGTGTGATCACGCCTCATCTCTGCCCATTCGATCAACGCCTGGATCGACGGCCCGAGTGCATGCCCCATGGGCGTGAGCTTGTACTCCACTTTAGGTGGCACTTGTGGGTACACGGTCCGCTGCACAATGCCGTCCTTTTCCAACTGTTTTAGCTGTTGGATCAGCATCTTCTGGTTAATCCCTTCAATCAACTTCTCCAGGTCCGAGAAACGCAGCGCGCCCTTCGCCGCGAAAAGCTGGCACAAGATAATGATCTTCCACTTCCCTTCCAGTACGCGAAGCGTTTCGGTTGTTGCCTCGGCCCATTTCCGACGATTTTGCGGATCGCCGCAATCCCATTCCCGTTCCATTTCTTCCTCGATGGTGAGTTACACACCTTTTGGTAGGTACTTACCATTATCACACCAGCCTCCTAGAATCGGTGCAAGACAAATGACTCAGGAGGCTTAGCCATGAAAATCGGCATCATCGGAACCGGTAACATCGGAGGCACCCTCGCTCGCAAATTCAAGGCAGCCGGTCACGACATACGTGTTGCGAACTCTCGAGGCATCAACGGCGTTCGCGCATTCGCCGAAGAGATTGGAGCCAAACCGGTGGACATTCGCGGCGCAGTCGATGGCGCGGATGTGATCGTGCTATCCATACCGCTACCGGCGTTGAGCGCACTGCCTGCTGATCTGTTTGCCGCAGTACCCGACAGCGTCCCGGTGGTGGACACGAGTAACTACTACCCTGGCCTACGTGACCCTAACATTCCTGAAATTGATCAAGGGATGACGGAAAGCGTTTGGGTTTCTAAGCAGATTGGGCGACCTGTCATCAAGGCCTTCAACAATATTCTGGCCTATACCTTGGCGGAGTTGGGCAGTGCCCAAGGCACTCCAGGTCGCTTGGCCGCAGCAGTGGCCGGCGACGATCCCAAGGCTAAGGAAACGGTGATGTCCCTGGTCAACCAAGCGGGCTTTGATCCGGTCGACGGAGGTTCCCTGGAAGAGTCCTGGAGACAACAACCTTGTACGCCAGGCTATTGCTGTGACTACGACGCCGAGACTCTGCGCGACGCACTATTGGCCGCGTCCAAAGGGCAAGCCGCTGCGAAGCGAGAGGAGTTTCCTAAACACTTTGAGCGGCTCGGGCCCAACCCTGGCCATGCCGACATTGTCGCCATGAACCGCTCCTTCAACGCACTGGATTGACGCAGTCCCGGGCTAATGCCTGTCAGTTAAATGGACACGCGGGCAAACACACAAACCGTGGCGAGGGAGCTTGCTCCCGCTGGGCCGGTCCGACGCTTCGGGCGAAGCGGCTCCAAGATTTTGCGGTCGCTGTGCAACCGAGCGGGAGCAAGCTCCCTCGCCACAGTTCTCTCTCTAGCCGTGACGATGCGTCGAATGGACGGCTGGCTCAAACTCGTTGATATCTGCAAACCAAATGTAGGGAAATGCAGTCGCTAAAAGGCCAAAGCTCCTACATCAAGCTCGGAACGCGGTGTCTTGTGACGCTTGAGCGGGACGGCCTATAGTTCCTTGTCGCCTCAATGGCGACTCGGGTTTGGCGACCCGACAACGAGGTAGCTCCTTTCAACTGAATGAGGTCCTACCAATGAATCGATACATGCCCATCACCGGCATCGACTGCACCCCCGCTACCCTGCTGATCGACACCGAAGCCCCGCTTGATGTCCTCTTCGAAACCGCTGACTACCGCATCCGCACCGTGACCCAACTGCTGGAAAACATCGCGTTCCGTTCGGAGATCAGTTCCGACACGCTGGTGCTTTCCGATTTTTGCAAAATGCTAACGATCGCGTTGCGCGACGGGTGTGATGTGATGGATGTGATTGGCATACGATTGCGGGCGCAGGCGGCGGAGTAAGTGATGACGGGCGCCTATGGCCATAACGTAGCCCCCACCGTCGGGAGCGACTACATCTATCTACTCCGATGAGCTGTGGCGCAGTTCGTCAAGAACTGCGCCACAATCGCGCCACAATCGCGCCACAATCGCGCCAAAATCTTCTCAAACAGCGCCAAAACACTCATGCCTTCGACCACCGACATATAACAGTATCCTGGCATCCAGGAGTGGGCGAGCCTCTCAGAGCTCTTGGCCTGGCACCCTGAAATTTCCCGGCGAACGGCGCAGCGCATCCTTGCAAACCTGGCCGAAAGCAGCCAAATCACTGCACAGGGAGAAGGCAGGGCACGGCGTTATTTCGCAATAGGACACCCGGCTGAGACCCACACCCTGCCCTATTTTCAGCCTTTTACCGACATCAATAAACGCACCTCCCGACTGGCAGCGAATCTCCCCTTGTTCCGTGCCAATCTTTGCCCGCTGACCTTTCTGGATGTACCGGAGCAGGCCTACAGCCGAGCCACATTGGGTGTGTACGAAATGACCCGGGTAGAGCTGCTTCGCGACCTGTATATCTGGGCCTACGAACGCTCAACACTGGAATATCTGGCAATCAAGCAAGACCTTGCGGAACCGGACCCTTTACGCCTGGCATGGCGAGACCTCATCAAGAAGACCATTCGGGAAATCGTCACTCACCCAGAGCTTGACCCGTTGTTCTGTATTCAACGCTCGGTAGCGGGATATGTTTCAGAAAGAGAACAGCCGGAAGTGCAAGCACTGATCGTCGAAAAACTCCGTCGCCTGCACGAAGGGGTGCTCGCGCGCTATGGGTTACGGCCATCAGAGTTCATGTCATGGAAGTCGCGCCATGGTCACTGATGGGAGATCACTGAGATGATATTTGCCCTCTGCGTCGTCGCGTTGAACGCCACCATCGGTGTACTCATCAAAGTGTTGATTAACACCTTCACGATAGACAAGCTGACGGCCCTTGGGCCAGTCACTTATCCAGCCACACGGCCATCCACCTCTTAAATAGATGGAAAATATTTCCTTTTTCAGATGGAGCATGAGTTTTGTACAAGAAATTTACAGGGATCGTTTTTCTGCTATTGAGCGGCTGCTCACTGCATCCGTATACCAAGGACGAACTGCTGAACACTGGCGTAACCAGCCCCGAGTACTGCCTGACACAGGAGCGAGCGGAGGTGGAAAAACGGGTACAAAGCTATCTGAACCACTGCTTTCACCCACAAGTGACCGAGCTCACGACGGGTGGGAGACTCGTCAATACCATCCAATTGAAAGTCGACAGCAATGCCGACAGAAGCGACATGGTGCTATGGGCGCCGACAATCTACGGCAGCCAGTTCTATATGAACGTGATCGTCTCGGAAAAGAACCCTGCCTGCAAAACCACCATGACTGCCGTGGCCTCAGGCTGGGCCTTTGAGCGAAACTTTCCGAAGATCCTGGAAAGCGCGAAGGGGGAAGACCCGTGGTGCCCGCTGTAACCACAAAAGAAGGGGATAGCAAAATAAAACTGCGCCATGGGCGAGCGATCAACAATCCGGCTTCTGTGGCGAGGGAGCTTGCTCCCGCTGGGCTGCGAAGCAGCCCTTAGAAAAAGAGAGAAAAAGGGGACGGATTTATTTAATAACTGAGCAAGCAAATAAATCCGCCCCCTTTCTCCTACATGAATTACTACTCCTTAGGTATATAGATACAGAATTAGCAACGAAAACAAACGAAAATATTATGGAGGACCACATCCTCATATAAACGCATCTCAAATCTTAAGTCAGAAACTGAAACGGTCCTGAAATACTGTCTGCTCCCCTATTCTGACGACACATTGCCGTGCCACCTCGACGGGTACTACCTTGCCTAAAACCGGCATCATGGCCTTGTAGAACACCTTGTCACAGGCTTCATCTTTACTAAACGGTTGGGCTCTGCCCTCAGCGTCCGCAGTAATGTGGCAGCCCGCTACTAAATCAGCAGGCAGGTCTTTAAAGGCGACAGGCTTTTGAGTAGTGCCCGCCTGCGCCTCGATCATTTCATTGCAACCACCGGTTACGGCCCCTTCCTTAACGGTTTTTACAAAAGCAACGCGCTCGTAATCGGTACCGCTGAAAACAGTCTGATCGTTGACGCTAACGCGATACTGCGAAGGCTGGAGCATGATGGACTTGATGCAAAACTGTGTTGTGACCGGCTGATTATTCACCGAGGCCGTTGCCGACTTGCAGCCCGGGACGGCGTTGGCGAAGCCACCGTTTTGCGCGCTATCTACGACAGGAATACGCTCCTGAGGCTGCGTGATGTCATAGGCATGCAGTTCACAGCCTCCACCCACAAACTGGAGTTCCGCCAGATAAACCTTACCCTTCTCCGGTGTGAAAATGGTGCTGATCGGACCGCAACGATAGCCGCGGTTGATACTTTCGCCAGTGGCGTAACCCGATACCTCGAATGGCTGATCGGGATCAGCTTGCACTTCCAACTGAGGGAAATGCTTCAAGGTCGCGCTGTGGGCCGTTTCGTTGAGCTTGGCAATCCAGCCGAACACTTTGCCGCGACCGGAATCCACCACTGTCCCCTGCACATCCATACGCCGGTCTGGGTCCGTCGCTCGCCTGATTGCAAATTCCACAGGGACGACATTGCCCGTCGCTTTCATGATCACCTTGGCGTGCTGCGCATCGACGACAACCTTTTTCTGCTGGAATTGGATACCGTCGCGAAGCAGGTTAGGAGAAGAGTCCCGGACGTTGGATTTGCAGCCGGATAACGTCAGAATCAAGCCAAAAATTAGCAGTGTTGTTTTCTTCATGAATGCTCCAAACGCGTCATTGACGCTTAAAAAGAAAAATAGAAAAAATTCTTATGCATCAGCACGATAAATAAACTCAGCTTATTGGATCAGGGGAGTACTGACCCAGTCGACTCAGAAGACATAATTTTGATGACCGAATCTAAGACTTTTGCAGAGTATCCGATCTCAACGCCTCACACTTCCCGACTGGCAAACAAAACAACGCCAAACGTACGTATAAATAGCAAAACAACAAATCTGCCGCCATTTTTTACCACCTTTTAATAACATACTACGACCTATCCTCACTATGTCTCTCTACCAAACCTAGCAAATACTCTTCCATCACATCAAAACGAATTGCGGTTGCATATAAGCGTTTCGGGTCTTGCCGGGAGCTCCCCCTAATTAAAGCTGGGACATCGTCACTCAACCACAATTCCTTGTGAGGATAGATCGCATATAAATCCCCCTCAATATCCTCCACAACCATATGCCCATGCCAAGGATCTTCATACAACTTTCCAGAAATCGATTTAACAAACAAAAGAGCCTGCTCACCAACCTTAAGGGCTACATCCCCCCACGTACCACCAGATCGAATGAACTCAATTTCCGAATTAAGAAAACCGCGAACAATTCCTTCCCCTGTAGAATATATCCGCCCAATTTTCGCCCGCAAGACCTGCGGGCGTGGAGCGCCAGTCACATGAACAAAAACAAGATCATGCCTCAACACCTTATCAAGTAAAAAATCTGACTGCTTGTTCATTTCACTGGTCTCCACGAAAAAAAAGAGGTCAGATTTATTTATAATCCGAGCAAAGCCAACAAATGTGCCCCTCTGCGTTTCACAAAATAAATCTGTCCCTTTTTGCTTCAAGTCTTACCCCATGTTGATGAAAACACGTCGATCAGCAAGGGCTGAGGTCAGGAAGAATGGACACCCGAAGAAGGTTAAGTAAGTGCCATTCAAACCTGTCCCCTTTTTTGCTTCATCATCGTTTTGAGTAACGATCTTCTAATCTTTCAGCAGACCTTAGAACACCATCCCCCTCATCAGGAAAGAAAGCAGAGTAAACATCAGCTGCAATTTTCATCAGGGAAACGTAGTCGGGCACTGGAATACTTGAAGTTTCCACTTCGCCCAAAAAGAAACTCACCTCACTGAAAGCGTCTGGATCGTCCCAGTCCTGATCAAGTGAGTAAAAAAATCCTTCACTCACAGAGAAACCAACTCCCCGCGAAGCGTCATAGATAAACGCTGGAAAATTACTCCTCCCTCTTACTATAGAGGCCTCTATCAATTCGTAAAGGTCTTCATAATCCAAGCCAGTTGAAGCAAATGATTCCTTGAGGCTCTCAAGCCATGTCAAGCTAGCCATCAGTTTGTCCTCGGCGGCATAGTGATGAAGGAATTTGTTATTTCTCCAGTCTTACTATTACGTGTCACTTGGAAGTGATAGCCATCAACTTTAATACTAGCTTCTCTCAAAGCTGGATTGGCTTTAAACAAAGACTCAGCTTGGACTGCCGCTCGACTAGACATATCAGCCACTTTAGTATCCAGCAGAACCTTTGGATCGTAAGTCGTTTTTGTGGATGTAGGCTTATACCCACCTATCAATTCGCCCTTAGTGTTAGTTCTAGGTAACTGATAGCTATACTCAACAAGGCCAGGATAGCGGACATCCGTAATTTTGTTGGATATTTTCGCGCCAGTTATTTCAACCGATTCTAGGAAGGCATCGCTGTTGTGAGCGCCAGAAATCGTCCCCGCCTTACTATTTCGCACGCCAATCTGGGTGTTATGACCGAGAACTGACTCGCCAAAGCCCTTTGGAAATGTAGAAACTGCTTGATCTCCAACCGTGGCTGTTCCTTTTGCCCCGCTTAGAAGCTCATCTGCTGTACCACCCAGATTGGGAGTAGCGCCACCTTTCAAAGCAGAGGAGAGTTCTCCGGATAGTGCCTTACCCCCAACGTGCGCGGCTAGCAGCTCTGCCAGCGACTGAGCAGCCTTATAGCCGAGATCCCCGGTCGGGCTCGCTTCTCCGGGATACTGAGCAGGATCAAATGAAGCGAGAACTCGCTCACCCTCTGCTGAGATATAAGGAGCATTGGTCTGGTCGAAAGATTCAGCTGCGCTTGCAAACGCGAGAGTTCCCACCGATCCCAAGGCGAATGGTGCCGCGCAACCTACAACGCTTACGCAGGCAGGGGCGGAGCCGACCATACCCATATAAGAGAGCGCGCCCGCTCCCGCCTCCACGGCCGCACTCCCCGTCCACCCTAGGTCGTTAATTAACTCATCATGAGCACTGAGGGTGTCGTCTATCCGATCTCCAAAGCCATAATCAAACTGTCCTGTGCTTTTAAGTAACGCGAGTTCCTCAGTAAACCCTTGCCCTAGCGTTTCCAGTTTCACGAGCTCATCGTAGTGTTTATCACTCGACGGAACGGACTTACTGCAGTGGGTCAATGCACATGCAGCTGCATCGAGGCGGGCTTTGTTATCAGGGTTGCGTCGACGCTGCTCATCCAATGCAACGGTTTGCATTTCATGCAACGAATGGTTGTACTGCGTAGCGTTTCTCGCCACCCAGGCACCTTTCTCTAGCTTGCTGGCATCTCCATCCGCCTGCGAAGCTGCCGCAAGCAACCCAACCATCTGGGAGCTCATGCTCAGCAGGTTTTGATCACCTTTAACCAGATCGTAGAGATGCCCAACTAGCGCCTCGTTAGCCCCCGCTGCCAAGGCTCCGATTTTGAAATCACCGCCAGTAGCTTCGGCGAGAAGCCCGCCCACCATTGAATGAATCACAATTTTCTGTGGCGTACCGGTGGCGAACACACCCTTCGTGTAGTCGCCCACCGCGTTGAAGCTTGCTGCCGCCAAGGTGTTGAACAGCGCGCTTTTCAACGCATCGCTGGCACTCCCTCCCTGTCCAAGCGCCTTGCTCAGCAACATGGAGGTTCCGTTCTGCAACGTTTGGTTGGCGGCAAATTGACCGACGCCTTTCCAAGTGCTCAGTGAGCTCGACGTGCTTACTTTGTCGATTGCCGTATTCGTTTCAGTGCCAGTCCAACCATCAAAATATGCAGCCGTCAGCCCTGCTGTAACGCCAGCGATGGCATACCCCTTCATGGCATCTGAAGAAGTCACGTCCTTGAACACGGCGCCAAGATTGCCGCGATTATTGACAACGCTGACGGTCGCGTTTGTTGCAGCTCCCGCTGCAACGGCGCCTGCCGCGGCTGAAATACCTGCAGCCGTCTCCGCCGTAATTGTTCCGGCGGCAACCATCCCTCCAGTCGCGGTTCCCATTGCGCCTGCCGCTAACGGTCCAACGACCGCTGCCATCACAATCGCAATGATGATCTGCGAAGCCGGCCCCAAGCCGGAGTTGCTGTACTTGAAGCTGTCGTGGATCTCTTTGACTTGACGCCAGTCCACATCACCGCGTTTTTCCGCGTCCTTGAGCCATGCCAATTGCGGATCAGCCTTGACCATCGCATCGATGGATTGGCTGACGGTTTGCTGATTGACCTGGTTGATATCGATCTTCAAACCGTTGACGGCTTTGATCGCAACACTGCCCTCAGCAATAAACTGGCTTTGACGCAAGGTTTCGTCGGTCTTGCCCTTACCCTTGGACGAGACCCAGAACGCGTTGTTGTCAGTCTTCTCGTGGCTCTCCTGATGTAGATCCTTCACGCCTTCGAAGGTAATGGAACCGCTACTGTCCAGCGTGATGTCCTTGCCGCTCTGCAGTTTCGCCACCTGATACAGCTGGTCGCCGCCGCTGACCAATCGCAGGTCGCCCCCGGTAGTGATTTCACTGCCGATGTTTTTCACATCGGTCACTTCATCCCGCTGAGTCTTCTTACTCCCCCAACCACCTTTCTTCTTCATGTCATACAGCGAATAGTCGCGGTTCTGCGCAGCCAGCAGCTCAAGCTTGCCACCCGCCACGAAGTAGGCCTGGTTTGCAGCGTTGACCTTGCTGGCGATCATCGCCAAATCCTGCCCCGCGCTCATTACAACGTTGCGCCCCGCATTAACCGTCGAGGCCACCTGACTGACGTGGTCCTCTTGGCGGGTGACCTTCTTGCTCTTGCTGTAGGAATGCTGCTCATCCGCCGCCGAGGCGAAGGTCAAGTTTCCTTGGGCGGCCATGGCAACGTCGCGCTTGGCATCAATCTGAGTGCCGACAACGGTGAGGTTGCGACCAGCGTTGACGGTCAGGTCGCGGCCGCTGTCGAGGCTGGAGCCGTATTGCTTGATGTCTTGGTCGCGATGCCTGCCGCGAGTGCCGCTGGTGATGCGTTCGGCGGTGATGAGATTGACATCGCGCGTGGCGTTTAGGGTGGTGTCGGCGCCACTTTTCAGCACGCCGCCGACGCTGTTGATGTCACGCCCTGCACTGATGATCAGGTTGTTGCCGGCTTCGATACGTGCGGCGCTGTCGATGAAGTCGGTGCGTTCGCTGCGGTAGCCGCTGTCGCTTTCGTGGGTGGTAACGGTACGCTCGTTAGTCACGTCGCCAGTCAGAGCAACAACACTGACATCCCGCCCAGCCAAAACCCCACCCGCCCGGTTAGTCAGATTATTACACGCCAACGCATCCAACCCACCACCCGCTTCCCACAACCCACAGTTGACCAA